>VFZK01000053.1 GCA_016871215.1 Acidimicrobiia bacterium
GTCGGCCGCTGCGTCGCCCTTCTTGCAACGCCTGCTCGCCCCCCAGCCGGTAGCGGGCGATCCAGCTGAACAGCGTTCGGAGGGGAACCTTCATCACGCGCGCCACCGTCGAAGCCGATTCGCCGTTGCGCACCGCCTCGACGGCCGTCCGGCGTTTCTCATAACGCAGTTGGGATCGTACACTGACCAGGTCCTTCTGAGTAGGAGTCTTCTTAGTTCGTCGCATGCCCCGTACTATACTCGATTCGATTAGATTAAGCAAGTACTTTTGCAACGATTGATACAAGTACAGGTTGCCGTGAAACTCGTTACTGCCTGACGGGGTGACGAAGCTGACGTAGGAGCCGCCGCCGCCCATGGCTGCGCTAGGATTGGAACTGACAATCGTCACTTCCGCTACCTGGCCAATCAGAAGCTGGTTGGGTAGAGTGTCGAGACTGGTCGTGCGGAGGAGACCCTCCTGGACGCCGACACCATCCAGCTCGATTTGCGTGAATGCGGTCCGCTGGCCATTGATCATGGTGTGGGATGGATGGTAGGAGGCCGTGCCTGCCTGAGTGTCGATCAGCGACAGGACATTGCGGTCAAGAACCGGCAGCCGCTGAATTTGTTCGGTGCTCAAAGTCGCGGAAACTTCGGCGTTGGCGGTTTGTACCGTCTGCTCACGTGCTTTGACCTCGACGACTTCGGCAACTGGATTGATGTCCAGCAGGATGGTCGGCAGCGTTGTTTCGCGCGCAGCGTCGATCTTGACGCTTCGAAGGACCCTGGCGGTGAATCCAGCCTTCTCGATTCGCAAGTCATAGACACCTGGGGGCGCTCCGCTCAGTGTAAACCCGCCATCCGAGCTGCTTTCAGCGGCCAGCACCGAGTCCTGACCGCCCGCCAGCGTGAGCCGGATGGCCGCATTTGGAATGCTGCTGCGTGAGGCGTCATGCACTATGGCACTCAGACGACCGGTGCCCTGAGCTGACACCGAAACTGCTACCGAACACACGGCGAAGTTCGACAGCGCTGTCATCCAACGAGAAGACATGGCAGCCTCCTCCTCGTTTCGAAAGCCTCAATTGTTTTTCTGACAGTGGAAAGAGAGGACTTCGCAGGTGCTGTCCCTGCAAATTTGTCAACGGTTTCAAGTCGAGCATAGTCTACCACGCCTTGATTGGACATACAGTTGAATTCAAGTTCTTTTCCCCATCTGAAGCTCGGACCGCGAGACGGATCACGGAGAGCCTGACTCCGCTTGCCTTTGAGCGTCTATATGGAGCCTTGGGACGCAACATTCTCGATGAGTTCTCGAACGTTCGGAAAGACGATACCTTGAAGCTATCCTAGCCTAGGCCACGCACTAGGCATCATCGTTGTTGACCGCAAGCGTGGATAGCTTCCGCTACCCGCTCGCTGGCGAGTTTGCCATGAAAGTCGACTTAGTGCGCGCCAACTGCATCTCACCTGGTTGAGGCCCGGAATTCGGCGTGATGGCCGGGGTGTTGCGAAACTGCACCATCAAACGCATTTTGCCAGGTCGATCTGTCCGACAGCTACGAGCACAAGCATCTGGCTCTTTCGCCGGACGACCCCGAGAAAGGACTGCTCAAGATGACAGTCGACATGGACTCACACGGCCCCGAAAGTTCGCCCGTGGTATACTCACGCCCGCTGCCACGGTTCGCCCGAAGTCCGAAAGACGGTTTGAGACTTTGCTAGCAGAACCAGACGCAAGAGCCCAAGTCCAGGAACGTCCACCATCTCTTTTGCTTTGTGACAAGAACGGGTCACGCTCGCCTGCGTATGCCCGGGTGGTATGACGACCGAAAGTGGCGATGCGGTCAGACCAGGAATGCGCACCGCAGTGGTGAAGCAATGATCAGACATGACAAAGCTTGAACAACTGAAAGAGCGGCTCGGAGTCGTTACCGACCTGAACGGCGCGGCCTCGGTTCTGGGCTGGGATCAACAGACCTACATGCCACCAGGCGGCGCCGCGGCACGTGCCGAACAGCTGGCAACATTGGGGAGGTTGGCGCACGAAGCACTGATCTCAGAAGAGACAGGGGAGCTGCTCGAGGGAGCCTCGACGGAGGTGACAGGCCTCCCGAGCGACTCCGACGAGATGTGTTTGCTGCGAGTCGTGCGGCGCGACTTCGAGAGAGCTCGCAAGGTACCAGCTACACTGGTAGCCGAGATTGCGAGAGCCACATCGTTGGGAATGGAGGTCTGGATTCGAGCGAGAGCCGAGTCGAGCTTCACAGCGTTCCAGCCCGCCTTTCAGAGGATTCTCGACCTGCAACGACAATTAGCGCAGTGCCTTGGTTTCGAGGAAAGCCCCTACGACGCGCTGCTCGACCAATACGAGCCGGGCATGAAGAAGTCCGATTTGGTTCGCATCTTCGGCGAACTGAAGGCAGGGCTGGTTCCACTGGTCCAGTGGGTCGCAGAACGCCTGGACCGGGTGGACGACAGCATCCTGCACCGGAAGTATCCCGAAGCAAGCCAGTGGGAGCTGGGGATCGAAGCGGCAAAGGCTTTCGGATACGACTTCCAGCGCGGGCGGCAGGACAAATCGGTGCATCCCTTCACCACGTCGTTCTCCATCAATGACGTTCGCATCACGACCCGAGTCGACGAGCAGTTTCTGCCTTCGGCCCTCTTTGGAACGCTGCACGAGTGCGGCCACGCGCTCTACGAACAGGGTATCAGCCAAACCCTGGAACGTACGCCGTTGGCGAGTGGTGCGTCGCTCGGCGTTCATGAGTCCCAGTCTCGGCTGTGGGAAAATCTGGTGGGTCGAAGCCGCGGCTTTTGGAGGTTTTTCTTACCGCAGTTACAACGCACGTTCCCGGAAAATCTCCAAAGCGTTGCTCCGGAGTCGTTCTATCGTGCCATCAATCGCGTGGAGCCGTCCCTGATTCGAGTCGAGGCTGACGAGGTCACCTACAACCTGCATATCCTGTTGCGCTTCGAACTCGAGAGCCGTTTGGTAGAAGGCAAGCTCGATCTGGCTGCCCTGCCGGAAGCCTGGAATGCCGGAATGAAAGCGCTGCTCGGCATTGTGCCTTCGAACGATGCCCAGGGGGTTCTGCAAGACGTGCATTGGTCCAATGGTCTGATCGGTTATTTCCCGACCTATGCGCTCGGAAACCTGATTTCTGTGCAGCTCTTCGAGAAGGCCCAGTCGGAGATTCCGTCGCTGGCTGCTCGAATCGAGAGCGGCGATTTCCAGCCGCTGCTCGGCTGGCTAAGGCAGAACGTGCATCAGCATGGCCGGAAGCATTTGCCTTCAGAGCTCGTCGAACGGGCCACAGGCACGGGTCTTCGAGCCTCTTCCTACCTGCGCTACCTCCGCGAGAAGTACTCGGAAATCTACGGTTAGACCGTTTCGAACATGGAGCCGCAGCAGCCGAGCCAGACGTCTGGGAACCTTCGGGATTTCTGTTGCTCGATTCCAGGAGTGTGAGTAACGCCTGGCCGGTTTGCTTTCAATGGAAGGCTCCGAAACGGGACAACTAATCTTCACCGTTCCTCTCGACTGTGATTCCATCCCCCGCTGCCGCCAGCAAGAACGCGCTCGCTTTCGGTCCAACACCCTTGTCCCAAAAGCATTTGTCATTTGAAACCCGTGTGGCTATACTTACGCGCTGTCGCAATTGGAGCTTCTGTCTCGAAACGCCCGCGCAGTGCCGGAGGCGCAGACCGCTGCGCTGGACCTTGTTCGAACGACCGGAACACTCATGAACATCAAGGAAATCAAAGAGCTCATCGAAATCGTGTCCCAGCACGGCATCACCGATCTTGAGGTGGAGCGTTCCGGCGTCAAAGTCAGAATCAGGAAGGAAGGACCGCTGGCGGCGGGTTCAAGCCAGGCCCAGCCGGGCAGCGCCTTCGCAGCCGCACAAACCCATGGGTCGGCGCATGCAATCGAAGGTCCTCGTGTATTCGTGCCCGCCGAGCCCGGACCGAAGAATGACGAAGAAGGTCTCGCCCAAGTGAGGTCTCCGATCGTTGGCACCTTCTACCGGGCGCCCAACCCAGACGCCGAGCCCTTCGTCAAGACAGGCGACTCCGTTGAGCCAGGCCAAGTCCTTTGCATCATTGAAGCCATGAAGCTGATGAATGAGATCGAGGCTGAAGTGAATGGCGAGGTGGTCAAGATCTACGCCGAGAACGGAGAGCCTGTCGAGTTTGGCCAGGCTTTGTTTGGCATTCGGCTCTCCAAGAAACTCTGAGTCTGGACTCTCTGAGTCGATCGCTGACTTTCAGCATCCCCGGACCGGTCTTCACACAGTCAAACTCCGCTCATGTTCAAGAAAGTTCTGGTAGCCAATCGCGGCGAGATTGCCCTGCGCGTGATTTGTGCGTGCAAAGAGCTGGGCATCAAGACCGTCGCCGTCTTTTCCGAAGCAGACCGTAATTCGCTGCATGTCAGCTTCGCCGACGAAGCGGTCTGCATTGGTCCTGCCAAGAGCGCCGAAAGCTATCTGAAGGTGCCGAGCGTCATCAGCGCCGCCGAAATCACCAACGCCGACGCAATCCACCCAGGCTATGGGTTTCTTTCCGAGAACGCTTATTTCGCGGAGGTGTGCGAAGCCTGCCACATCAAGTTTATCGGTCCGCCGCCGAACGTGATTCGATTGATGGGGGACAAGGCACGCGCGCTGGCCGTGATGTCGAAGGCCGGGCTGCCTGTGCTTCCCGGGAGCAGCGGCATTGTGCCCTCGGTCGAGGCCGCCAACGAAATTGCGGGAAGCATCGGGTACCCCGTCATTATCAAAGCCTCGGCCGGCGGCGGTGGCCGCGGGATGCGGATTGTGCGCAGCCGCGAAGAGTTGGGAACGGCCTTCGCTACGGCGCAGCACGAAGCCGACTTGGCCTTCGGCGTGGCAGACGTCTATATCGAGCGCTATGTGGAACGGCCCCGCCACATCGAGTTCCAGGTCATGGGCGACAACTTCGGAAAGGTGATCCATTTCGGCGAGCGCGAATGCAGCATTCAGCGACGGCATCAGAAACTGTTGGAGGAATCTCCGTCAACCGCCATCAGCGATGCAATCCGCCATGAAATGGGTGCGAAAGTCGAATCGGCGTTGTCGAGCATTGGGTACGCCAATGCAGGCACGGTCGAGTTTCTGATGGATGAAGCGAGGAATTTCTACTTCATGGAAATGAACACCCGCATCCAGGTGGAGCATCCTGTCACCGAGATGGTAACCGGTGTCGACTTGGTCAAACTGCAAATCCTGATTGCCGGCGGCTCCAGACTCCACTTCGACGACCACCTGAAACCGCGCGGCCACGCCATCGAATGCCGCATCAACGCGGAAGACCCATTCACTCACATCCCCTCGCCCGGGAGAGTCGCGTCTTTTAATGTGCCGGGTGGCATCGGAGTTCGGGTGGACACGGCAGCACATACGGAGTGCACCATCTCGCCGCACTACGACTCGTTGATCGCCAAACTGATCGTTCACGCGAACTCACGACCTGAGGCCATTCGCAAGATGGAGCGCTCGCTCGAAATGTTCGTCATCGAAGGGATCAAGACGACAATCCCGCTCCACCAGCGCATCATGCGCGACGCCGACTTTGCTGCTGGCCGCTTTGATACCAGGTTCATGGAGCGGTATGCCGAGTAACGTTCGCCTCGATCACGGCGGGTGCGGCTCAAGGAAGAACGCAGAGCGATTGCAGGACGGAAGCGCCCGGCTCCGGTCGGCTGCCCGCTGCGAGGTCTGCGCTCCTGTTGCCCTTGCAGTAACAGATGGTATCTCCGATGTCGCTGTCTCTCTGGCTCTATCTCTGGGTCAGAGGAGAAGCACACCATGCAACTCCCCCGCGTTTACCCCATCATCGATCTTGAAGTGAGCTGCCATCCTTTAGAACTTGTGGTGGCGGAGTTTGCCGCTGCGGGTCTGTCGTGGGTTCAATGGCGCGATAAGAAGGCCAATTCCAGGCAGCTGTTCGCCGGCGCGCAGCGGGTGGTCGAGCTGGCCAGACGCCACAGGTTGAAGGCCGTCGTGAACGACCGTGCCGACATCGCCTGGCTGAGTGGAGCGGATGGAGTGCATGTCGGCCAGGAAGACTTGCCAGTGGAAGAGGCCAGAGAGATTGTGGGTTCTGATAAGATCGTCGGTTATTCGACCCACAATCTGACGCAGGCTCTCGAGGCTGCCCAAAGCAGCGCCGACTACGTTGCCATCGGACCCATATTTGCAACAGCGAGCAAAGTGAACCCGGACCCGATCGTGCCGTGGGAAGAGCTTCGAGAAATCCGAATACGGGTTCAGAAGCCGCTAGTCGCCATCGGCGGCATCACCAGCCAGAACGCCGCACCGTTGTTCGACATCGGAATCGATTCGGTAGCAGTGATTCGCGATCTCGTAGGCACTCCAGACCTTCGTTCCAAGATCCACCAGTTCTTGAGAATTGCAGGCGCCAGGTAAGCTGTCTTCGGTGAGGCTCGGAACTGCTGCCTCTTTCCGTTTATTCCGCCTCTTTCGCGGCCTCTTTCCGCGTGATGCGTCGCTTGCCAGCCAAGTGACTGCCTACAGCTCTCCCCTCTTCATCTGTTCCACGGCGTAATTGGCTGCGCGGGCGGTGAAAGCCATGTAGGTAATCGAAGGGTTTTGACAGGCGGACGAAGTCATGAACGATCCGTCGGTGATAAACAAATTCCTAATGTCGTGCGCCTGGTTCCACTTGTTAAGCACTGACGTCTTCGGATCGTTTCCCATGCGCGCCGTGCCCATTTCGTGAATGCCTTTGCCCGGCGGAGCGGGTTTCGCTTCTCCAAAAGTCCGCACGCTCTTGCAACCCGCGGCCTCCAACATTTCGGCTGCAACCTCGCGAATCTCGCCGTACATGGCCTGATCGTTCTCGTACCAGTCGGCGGTGATGTGCAGCACCGGAATGCCCCATTTGTCTGTCACGTTCTTGTTAATCTCAACTTTGTTGCGCTTGTCGGGCAGGCATTCTCCGAAACCCGCCAACATCATGGACCAGCCGCCAGGCGCCTTCATCGCTTCTTTCAAACTCGCGCCAAACCCGGGAGGCAGCGGACTTCCCAGACTCGGCAGCTGGAACCCGCCCAAATGGCCGGCGCGGTGGCTGCCACCCTGAAACCCGTAGCCGCGGAGATACTTCGCATCCTGGCCCCGTAGATTCTGGAAGCGTGGAATGTAGATGCCGTTCGGGCGGCGGCCCAAGTCGGAGTATTCCTCCAGCCCTGGGTATTCTCCTGACGCTCCAGAGCCGTACAGATGATCCATCAAGTAATACCCCAGGACACCGCTCGAGTTCGCCAGACCATTCGGATAACGCGGATTCGCCGAGTTCAACAGGATTCGGGTGGATTCCAGCGTCGACGCGCACAGGAACACGATCTTGGCTTTCAACTCGAGTTCTTGTCGCGTCACACCATCCACGACGTAGGCGCCCACCACGCGGTTGCTGTCTTTGTCATACATCAAGGCTCGCACCACGCTGTGTGGCCGCAAGGTAAGGCGTCCGGTAGCCTGAGCCGCCGGAAGTGTCGAGTTCAGCGTGCTGAAATAGGAACGCGTGATGCAGCCCTGTTCGCAGGGTCCGCAGTAGTGGCAGGCAGCCCGTCCCTTGTGATCTTCGGTGAGAATCGCCGTTCGACCGATGGTGACCACGCGCTGGCCCCGCCATTTTTCTGCAATCCTACGGCGCAGGATCCTTTCGCCGCAGCTTAAGGCCATGGGCTTCAGGAACTGGCCATCCGGCAGGTGAGGCAACCCTTCCTTCATGCCGCTGATGCCGATGAATGTCTCGACGTGGTCGTACCAAGGCTCGATTTGTTTGTAGGTCACAGGCCAGGGAATGCCAATACCTTCCTTCTCGTTGGCAAGAAAATCGAGGTCACTCCAGCGGTACACCTGGCGGCCCCACATGATGGAGCGTCCGCCGACGTGCCGTCCCCGGAAGAAAAGGTAGGGTTTGTCGGCAGGCGTCGTGTAGGGATTCTCCCTGTCGTTGACGAAGAGGTGGTGGTTGTACTCGCGGCAGGCGTAGCACTGGCGCTGAATGGGATAGTTTTCCTCCATGAACCTCACATTGGTCAGGCCTCGATAGGGCACGTCGTATGGCATCTTGTGCTCGGAGTAGTCCTGGTTCGGGTCGATGTTCCTCCCGGCCTCCAACAGCAGCACATCGAGACCTTCCTCGGTTAGCTCTTTCGCCGCCCAGCCTCCCGTGATGCCTGAGCCGATTACGATTGCGTCATAGCTCTTGATGGCCATCGTCTACCCCTGATGCTCCGGATGCGTACATCCTTTGTATTCCACCCATCCCTGGAAATTAAGCTCTTCCTCGATGCCGATTTTCGAGGTGTAATAACCAAAGGCGGTCAGGCTCTTGATGAGTTTGAAGAAGCTCTGCCCGGTCGCCGTCTCTGCCGAGTTCACGATGCTGAGCCGCGTCAGCAACTCGGTCTGTTGTTCAGCGGAGGCTTCCACGAAAGCTTTCTTGAAGAGCTCGTGGCTTCGCAGGTCGATCCATTGCAACCCCTCCAGGAACTCAAGCCGCTTCGAAGGGTTCAGTGAGCTCAAATAGATGTCGATAAACTCATTGACTCGGGCAGCAGCTGCGCCGGGCGTGGTCGTTTGTGGAATGATAAGTTCGCAAAGCGCGGTGACCGTTCGATTCTGGTGTGAGTTGAAAACTTTCAGAGTGCGAGAAGCCGGCGCTGCTTTCCGGGCCACATGCTGGTGGATCGATTTGCCTGCGGCGAGCAGAGCTTCGGCAGAAAGACCCGCAAACGAGGGAAGGGCGGCGGCGGCCGCCCAAACGGCTGACAGGTTTCTTAGGACTCTTCGCCGATCGATGTTCTGAAGCGCAGGCTGATCCGCCATGAGGCGCACCTCCGATGACTTTGCGCTGACGACTCCCGGCCAGCTTGAATCGCGCGTCGAACCCGGTGCGAAGCAAGCGCCTTAGGGACAAGCATTCGGAACGATTCGCCAGGAAGAGTAGCAGATGCCAGGAGAAACACAAAAAGCCTTTTACCCTGGCCCGAGGGCCTCGTGGCGCAAGTTTCAACACTGGCGCCCGTTCCAGCGGTTGACAATCGACGGAATCCTGCTCGATACTCCGGCTCTAATGATCTTTTTTCGCCCGCTGGATTTACTTTCCACTTGGCAGTCGTTGGCTTTGTGCTGGTTTCGTTGCTGGCTTCTGATTGCGTTCACTTCACTCGGTCCGGCCTTTGCGGTCGCCGACGGGCATGCGGATCCCCTACAACGAGAAACTACACCCCCAAAAACGGGTGACAAGGTGGAGGAATCCGCCGCCCAGGGTACTCCTGAAAACAGCGAAAGTGATGCTGTACAGAAAGCACTCGAGACGGCCTTGGAGGAGTTTCGAGTGCAAGCTGGGAAGATCGCTCCGGCCGATGACAAATCCCCCGGCAACGGCACGCGTGCCAGGACCCGCAACTATCGAGGCAATTTTTACGAATATCTTCGTAACGATGCGCTAGACGCGCTGCCGCATCAAGTCAGACAGGCCCGCGGCTCGAAATCGGTATTGCGCCGCAACCAGTTTGGATTCAATCTCACCGGCCCGGTGCGCATTCCGTGGCTGTACAACAATCGTGAGAACACTTTTTTTTCGGTGACCTTCGAAGGAACGCGGGAGAAGATCGCGCGACCCTACCTGGGAAACATTCCAACGGTGCAGCAGCGGTCCGGCGACTTCTCCGATCTTGTAGACAACGCTGGAGCGCCGATTGCTATCTACGACCCTCTCACCACGCGGACCAACCCGAGTTTCAACCCAGCGCAACCCGTGTCCCTTTCGAACCCTCAATACCTGCGCGATCCGTTTCCCGGAAATCGGATCCCGCGCGAGCGCATGGATGCGGTTGCCCTGCGGTCCCTCGCGTACTACCCGCCTCCGAACGCCAGCGTGGGGCCATTTCTACGCAACAATTTCTTTGTCAACGCGGCAGAGACGAACGCGCCGAATGGAAGTGTGTGGAAGCTGGACCACAATATTGGCTCGCGCCACAAGCTGACTTTCAATGGGCGCCTGTCAGGAGGTCTGGACGGGGCTGCGCCTATTTTCGAGAATATTGCCAATCCTGGCTACCCGCTCCGCCGGGTTCGCGCCCGCAGCGCGAGTTTCAGCGAGACATTCAACATCTCACCAACGCTCCTCAATCAATTGAGCGTCTCAGCCAGCTACGACGCGGTAGCGGCTGACCCATCGTCAGGCAGCTCCAACAGCGACTATGCGAAAGACATCGGGCTCGGCGGCGTCCAGCCTGGCGCATTCCCACGGTTTGAGCTTATCAACTACGTCGATATCGGCAGCCTGCCTGGTGCGCTGGTTCGTTACCAAACTGCCAGCTACCTGCTTTCCGACGGCTTGAGCCTTCGGTTGCGCAAGCATAACGTGAAGCTGGGTCTTTCCATGAGCCGCGGCCAGGTGAACAGTTTCCGACCGCGCAATCCGTCCGGGCGCTTCATCTTCGATGGCAGACTAACCAGCCTGCCCGGGATCAACAACACAGGCGACCCGTTTGCCCAGTTGCTGCTTGGCCTGTCGAATCGCGCTGAACAATCCATCGTGGTTCATCCTTCCTATTTCCGAAGCGAACGGTACCATTTGGCGGCCAGCGACGAGTACCAAATGACGCCCAACTTCAACGCCACGGTCAGTCTCGGTCTGAAGATTGACACACCCCGCCGAGACAAATACGACCGGCAGTCGTCGTTAGACCTGGGCCTCATCAATCCTGTTAATAACCGCCCAGGTGCACTTGCTTTTGCGGGCCGAGACGGGCGCCCACGAACGTTTTCGCCAACCCAGGCGAACTGGGAACCTTCGATCGGCTGGGCATGGAACCCTTGGGGAAGCCGGCGTACGGTTGTTCGCGGCACCTTCGCGCTCTCTTATTCCCCTTTCCCGCTGTACCCAACAGAGTTTGGCACGCTGGGCTTTAACGCTTCTCCGCTCCTGATTTCTACCAACGATCAGCTGGTCCCTGTCTTGGCTCTGCGCGACGGGTTTCCTCCGAGTTTTGTCGCACCGCCCGATCTGCGCCCAACCGCGGCCAACGACCTGGGGGCCGAATACTTCGAGCCCAGGGGCATCCTGCCCTACGACCAGGATTGGCGTCTGGAGATCGAGCGAGATTTGCCGGCTGACCTCGTCGTAAGGCTTTCCTACGTGGGGGAGAAAGGAGTGCATCAATTCTCGGGTGAGGGCATCGACCTGAATCCGCTCGACCCGTCTGTCCTGGTGTACCGCGACCGGCTGAACCAACTGGATTTCAATCAATCGCTGCGGCCCTACCCGCAGTTCCGATCCATCACGCCGGGTTATGGCTACCCTATCGGATCCAATTCCTATCACCGAGGCCAACTGCGCATCGAGAAAAAGCGCTCTCACGGCCTGAACTTTACCGGTTCCTATGCCTTCGCGAAGGCCATCGACGATGCGCTGGGAGGCGCGCGTCCTCAAAACAACCTCGATTTGAAGTCCGAGAAGTCCCTCTCTCCGAACGATGTCACTCATCAGTTTTTTTTCAATTATCTTTACGAGTTGCCGTTCGGCGAGGGCCGTGCGTTCTTGAATCAGAGTGGCTGGCTAGAGCGAATGATCGGCGGCTGGAGCTTGAGCGGGGTCACCACCCTGCGAACGGGTACCCCGGTCATGCCGCGAGCTTTGTTCAATAACACGGGTGGAGTCACCCAAAACTTGCGCGTGAACGTCGTGCCTGGCGTTAATCCTCATCTGAAGCATCCAACTGCTTCCCAGTGGTTCAATGCGGCAGCGTTTGTGCAGCCTCCAGACTTTGCTCTGGGCGATGGACCGCGCACACACCCCAGTCTGCGCAATCCTGGCTTTCAGAACTTTGACATGTCGTTGACCAAGCGTGTACCAGTAACCGACGAGTGGACGCTTGAGCTCATTATGGAAGCCTTCAATGCCCTCAACTACGGCAATCTGAACCCTCCGGATCCGATTGTTGGTTCTTTGGCCAATCCGAACCTTAACGCGGGAAGGATCGTGGGAACAACCGGCGGCCGCGTGGTTCAGGTAGGATTGCGGTTTAGTTTTTGATAGGGTTGCCATGGCCCTTCTGCCGCAAAAGCGCAAGAGGAGGGAACACCCGGAAGAAGCAACGACGCAGCCGCTCGAAGGAAGGGGCGGCTGCCGCTGCGGCTTTCGATCCTACCTGCAACGACTTCCAGACTGCGACTCGATTGGAATCGATCTTCCAAAGCCCAAGTCGTTCGACCGCATCGCTCCAGCCAGGCAGGTCGCTTCGCTATCACCTTCCTCTCTCGTTGCCAGTTCGGCTCCTACACCAACTGACTTCGGTCCTGCGAACGATCGAGTTCTGGTTCGGGGTTTGTAGCACATTGACTCTCTTCACAGTGCTCGTGGCTGCCGCTGCCCCCCAGTCGCCGGCTTTCGGCAAAGGCAAGCCGCCGAACAAAGCACGCCCAGTGCAGTTCAGGCTGCCAATCTGGCTGGGTGCGCCCAGTGAGAAGGCAGAGTCGGAAGTGGCGACCTCCAACTTGAAAATTACGGCCGACAAGGCTCCGATCAAGGTGTCGGCTTGGAGAGGGCCCGAAAGTCCGGCGCTGCTGTTTGTCGCATTAGACTTGGTGGGTGACATCGCAACTGCCGATCAGGCTCGTAAGGCTATTGTTGATGAAGTGCACGCGTTAAGCATCCAGTTCTGGGCAGGCCTGATTTCGGGGCAGGAGCAGATGTTCGTTGTGCAGGAACCGACCGGGGACCGAGTGCTGTTCCAACAGAAGCTTCAAGAACTCACGCAGATCGGGAAAGCCGGTCTGCTCGAATCGGTTCAGCCGGTTGCAGATCTCGCTACCGGCGTGCTGCTCAATAGCGAAGTGCGGGTCGCGATCGTGTTCATCACTGACAGCGACATCGGCAACTATCGAGCCGATTACCTGAATCCTCCGGTCAATGCCAGCGACGGCCGCGATCTGAGTCGTCGCTTTGCGGGGCGGGCGCTGCAAGAGAAGATCTCGCGCATGGCGCAACTGATGGCCAGGAACCAGGTTCCACTATTCATCGTCCACATCGACCCTGGACTCGATCCCCTGAACCGCTCCTACCACAACGGCCTGAAGCAATTGGCCGAAGTCAGCGGCGGAAAATGCCTCTTGTCGAAATCCCGGGGCGATATTCCGTTGAACATCCACGAGGCGTTTCAGTGGGCCAAGAGCTTCCACTTGGCCGAGTTCACCCTTGAGGGCCCAAAACGCGGCTACAAGCGCCTAGAAGTCGAGCTGGCTGAAGACCGAAAATCTTTAGCCCTTCGACTGGTTCACCCTGCCAGAGTCTTTCTTCCTTAGTGTCAGAATCAAAGTCGAGCCAACTCGGAAGTTCCGCGAGCCACATCCCAAAGCTCGTGCGTCCGGTCCGAACCCTGCTGGCGCGCGGCTGCCTGAGTGACTCGCGCGGTTGTTCAGTAGCGAGACCGCACGCGAGGCGTCACCGCTTTGACGAGACCCGGACGCTGAAGACTATATCTATGGCGAATTTTGCCTTAGACTCTCTGGTGAACGCACATTCTTGATTCTCGGTGCAACACGATGGGCTATGGAATTCGGCAGCGATCGATCGTTTGTTTCCAGCATTCGTCACGCGGCCGTCTGGTCGGTGTCGGCCTCCGGGTCGCGGCTTCGGTTTCACAGGCGGGCGTCGAAACTCATCACGGATGGAGAGCGAATGCCGTCTTAGGTGCAAGGCGCGCTGCGATGAGTTATTTTTGCTTTTTTCTGGCTGCTGGGGCGCTCGCTGCCGCCGAGGAGAAGCTCCCTCCGCCAATGAGATCGAAGGTTGATTTCGCGCGCGATGTCGAACCCATCCTACACACCAGATGCTACGAGTGCCATGGCCCGGCGATGCAGATGAACGGGCTTCGCTTGGACCAGAAAGAGTCAGCGCTCAAGGGCGGATACTCGGGCACGGCAATCGTTGCCGGCAGAAGCGCCAGCAGTCCGCTCGTCTTGCGTGTTGCAAGCTCCAAGGACGGCTTCAAGATGCCTCCGGCTGGACCCGCTTTAACGGCGAAGGAGATCGGCACTTTGCGCGCCTGGATTGACCAGGGCGCGGCCTGGCCCGATTCGCCTGCAGCGGCGATTGGGCCCAAGCTTTCGCAGGCCGAAAGGCTCACCCACTGGTCGTTCCAACCCGTGCAGCGGCCTCGAGAGCCTGCCGTGCGGCAACGCTCCTGGGTGCGCAATCCAATCGACGGCTTTGTTCTCGCCAAGCTCGAGTCAGAAGGCCTTACCCCTTCCGTTGAGGCCGGCAAAGCTGCCCTGCTGAGGCGCTTGAGCCTCGATCTTGTCGGCCTGCCTCCGAGCCCACGCGAGGTCGCCGCTTTCTTGATGGATAACAGCCCTGACGCCTATGAGCGCCAGGTTGACCGCCTGCTAGCTTCGCCGCATTTCGGTGAAAAGTGGGCAAGGCAGTGGCTAGACCTGGCGCGCTATGCGGACAGTGATGGCTATGAGAAAGACCTGCCTCGACGTTACTCCTGGCGCTGGCGTCACTGGGTGATCGACGCTCTGAACAGCGACATGCCGTTCGACGAGTTCACACTTGAACAGATGGCCGGAGATCTGTTGCCGGGCGCAACCGGCGAGCAGAAAACGGCGACTGGTTTTCATTGCAACGGATTGAAGAATCGCGAGGCGGGTGTGAAGCGCGATGAAGCCCGCTTTGAGGAACTGGTCGATCGGACAACCACGCTGGGCACGGCTTGGCTGGGCTTGACCGTCGGTTGCGCCCAGTGCCATGACCACAAGTATGACCCCATCACCCAGAAGGATTTCTACCAGTTGCTCGCTTTCTTCAACAGCACTGAAGACACGGTGATCGATGCGCCTCTGCCGGGTGAGCTCGGCCCGCACTTGCAATCCCAGCCAGGGTTCTACGCGAAGCGAAATGAGCTCCTCACAAAGTACCGTGTGCCTGAGCTCCAGCCCCAGTGGGAAGCGCACATGCTGCAGGCGATGGCTGCTCCCGGGAAAAACCTGGACTGGGACTTCCAGGTGACGGCGATTCGAGCGATGTTGGATGGTGCGGAACCCATGCTTCGCAAGACCGAGAAGGTTCGCACTCAGCGCGAACAGGACCAAGTCGTCGATTATTTCGTTCGCAATCCGGGTCCGGAAATCGCCAAAGACAAAGAGACCTCGGAGAAACTCAAAGAACTCGCCAGGCAGCTGCAGGATCTGGAGAAGTCGTTCCCGTCCGTCAGCCAGTCGTACGTCCTGGCGCAGAGCCCGCAGTCGGTGAAGACCTGCGTCGCAGTGCGGGGCGACTACCGGCGGCCCGGCGTCGAGGTCGAAGCAACTGCACCCGGGTTCTTGCCGCCGCTGGTTCAGAGCGACAAGCCCAGCCGGATCCGGTTGGCCGAGTGGTTGACGAGCCGGGAAAACCCGCTGACCGCTCGGGTGGTTGTAAACCGCATGTGGCAGGAGTTTTTCGGCCGCGGGCTGGTCCGGACTGCGGAAGACTTTGGCACCCAGGGCGAAAAGCCTACCCACCCGGACCTGCTCAACTGGCTGGCTGCCGAGTTCATGGAGAGCGGGTGGCGCATCAAGCGAATGCACAAACTCATCGTCCTGTCTGCCACTTACCGTCAAGCATCGAACTCGCGGCCCGATCTCAAGGAACGAGACCCAGCTAACGTACTGCTGGCCCGCCAGAACCGGGTGCGCCTCAGCGCTGAACTCGTACGTGATGCTGCCCTGCAGGCCAGCGGATTGCTCTACCCGGCCGTCGGTGGCAAAAGTGTCCGCCCTCCGCAGCCGGAAAGCGTTTCCAAGTTGACGTATGGTAGCTCGAAATGGGAGGAGAATCCTGGTCGCGACCGGTACCGGCGAGGCCTGTACATCCACTATCAGCGCACGTCTCCGTATCCCCAGTTGATTAACTTCGACGCCCCGGATGCGAACGTGTCTGCAGCGCAGCGACGCCGCTCGAATACTCCCCTGCAGGCACTGAATCTGTTGAACGACCCTGTGTTTGTCGAAGCTGCCCAAACCTTGGCGGTGCGGGTACTGCTGGAATCTCCGCCCGGCTGGAACGAACGTTTGGACAGTTTCTTCGAGTCGTGCTTGAGCCGTAAGCCGAGCCGGTCGGAAAGAGACCGACTCGCCATTTACTACGAAGCGCAGAAAAAGTTGGCTGAGAGAGACGCTGAAGCAGTTCAGCATTTGGCGCCCAACGTGCCGGCCGGTCTTCTGCCCTCGGAGGTCGTGGCCTGGACCGGCCTGAGTCGGGTGCTGATGAATCTGGATGAGTTCATCACGAGGGAGTGACGAGCGAGTGCTGAATGACAACCGGGCACCCAAAACTGAAATGAACTGGCGACAATTTGAACTGATTCAGACTCGACGTGATTTCTTTCGCAATTGCGCCGCCGGCGTTGGCATGGCTGCCTTGGCCGACCTGCTCACGGCCGATGGGCTCACCGCGGCCAGCAACGTTCCACTTGCCAACCCGCTCGCGCCGAAGATGCCGCATTTCACGCCAAAAGCCAAACATGTCATTTTCATGTTCATGGAAGGCGGGCCGAGCCAGTATGAGCTGTTCGATCCGAAGCCGGCGCTCGAGAAGTACCATGGCACTTCGCTGCCGTCCTCGTTGACAAAGGATCTCAAGCTGGCCTTCATCAAACCAACGGCCGCGGTCATGGCCAGCAAGTTCAAGTTTCAGCGCCGCGGCCAGTGCGGCATGGAACTCTCTGAGATGCTGCCCCATCTTGGCGCCTGCGCCGACGACCTCTGTCTGGTCCGTTCCATGCACACCGACGCGTTCAACCACCATCCAGGACAACTCTTGTTGTTCACCGGCAGCACGCAGTTCGGACGGCCCACGATGGGCGCGTGGACGATCTATGGGCTAGGTAGCGAATCACAAAGCCTTCCGGGATTCGTGGTGCTGACTTCCGGGGTTGGCACCAGCGGCGGCGCCAGCAACTTCTCCAGCGGTTTTCTGCCGTCGCATTATCAGGGCACGGTTTTCCGCAACAGTGGTGATCCGATTCTTTATCTGTCTAACCCTGCAGGGATCGGGCGTGAGTCGCAGAAGGCGGCGCTCGATGCCATTCGCGACCTGAACGCGGAACACTACGCCACGACGGGCGACTTCGAGATCGCTTCGCGGATTTCATCCTACGAGCTGGCGTTCCGTATGCAAACCGAAGGACCCGACTTGCTGAGTTTCAAGAACGAGCCTCAAAGCATCTTGGATATGTATGGTGTCAACAGCGAAGACGAAGATCTAAAGCAATACGCCACAAACTGTCTCCTGGCCCGGCGGATGGTAGAGCGCGGCGTGCGGTTCATCCTGATGATGGACGCGAGCTGGGACGACCACACCGAGCTGAACAAGAAGCTGCCCAAGCGCTGCCGCAAGATCGACCAACCAACTGCGGCCCTCGTCAGGGACCTGAAGCAGCGTGGACTGCTCGATGAAACACTGCTGGTCTGGGGAGGCGAATTCGGGCGCACACCGATGGTGGAGATTCGCAAGCCTGAAGATGCTGACAACGCGGGACGTGACCATCATCCCAACGCCTACAGCATGTGGATGGCAGGCGGGGGGCTGAAGGGCGGCCAGGTGATCGGAAAGACCGACGATCTCTGCCTGAACATCGTCGAGGATCCCGTTCACATCAACGATCTGCAAGCCACCTTGCTGCACTGCCTTGGCTTCGACCATCTGCGCCTCACCTACAAACACATGGGCCGGGAGTTCCGCCTGACAGATGTCGCCGGCAACGTAGTCAGGAAGATGCTGGCGTAGAGGTCATCTCACAGGCCAAGGCCCTGGTGCCACCTGAGTCAAGGCCTCGAGCCTGTAGCGCAGATCCCGCGTTTTCTGCGGGTCTGCGGCCCCAAAACCAGCGGTCGGCAACTCCCGAAGTTGAGTGCTCCACTGTAAGATCGAATGTCTAGTTAGTTTCTGTCGCGAAACGGTTGAAAGTGGCACTGGGAGGCTGGGGGGAGCCTCGGCAAGTTGCGATTATCAGGGTGGGAGTGTGGAAGAATCTAGAGCAAAGGGAAACCAGCAGGCAGACGGCGTTGCCCGCAGACACGTGGGCACAGTAGGGAGGAAGGAAGGAAGGTTTCAAGACGGGAGATTAGGCGGCGACAGGGTGTGGCGGTTTGTGTTTGGCGTGCAAGAGTTGGGCAATGCGGAGGAGGTTGTTGGCGAGCACCGCGGCGCCGCCCCGTCAAGCCGCTAAAAGAAAAAACTCCCCCTGATCCTGATTCCATGGATTGGGGAGCCAGCCTGGGTTCGGGTTCATTGCCTGCCTCTCTGAAGACCAGCGGCCTTCAAGGAGCAA
>VFZK01000054.1 GCA_016871215.1 Acidimicrobiia bacterium
AATGCCGCCAGCCCTCCCGACCGACCTCGCTCCAACAGCTCGACGCCGTCGAGAAATTTAACTTCGACAGCTTCCCAATATGAAAATCCCAGATCCTTAACTTAACACCTATGGCCCGGCGCCCCCCCTCTTCGTGTCGGTCGGGACAACGAGAGCGCGGCATGTGCCAAATCCGTTGCCCGCGCGTACAGCGAGTCAACAGGCTTTGACGGGATCTGGTGGCTAATTGCTGTTGCCCGCCGAAATAGTTGGGCTATACTTCCTCTTGTCACACGCCGCAACGTATTGCAGCAATCTCGCATCTCAAGCAGCTATTGCGGGTGCGGTCAAATCTGAATCGATCGAGGTTACTAACGTATGAAACAGCGCGGGACAAGACTTGCCATGGTCGCAGGTTTCAGTTTGCTGGCGGCCTCAACTCTGATGGCCGAAGAAACAGATATCCAAGGACTTTACAAGAAGAAGTGCGCGATGTGTCACAAAGCCGACGGCAAAGGCTACGCTGCCATGAAAACACCCGATTTCACCAGCAAGGATTGGCAGGCAAGCCGTACGGACGAGCAGCTCATCGAAACGACGACCAAAGGCAAAGCACCCATGCCAGAATTCGGAAAGCAGCTTAAGCCAGAGGAGATCAAAGCTTTAATTACTGACGTCGTGAGGAAGTTTGTCGAGTAGTTTCTATCGCAGAAAGAGAAGGCGTGGATTGCTTCACGCCTTTTTCTTTTTTCAGGCCTTCGAAGGCAACCGAACCCCTCGACCTTCATTTGCCGATTGCGGTAACAACCAGTCACCTCATCCAGTACGTTGCCAGCGGCGGACACCCCTTGCCGCTCACCCACCCTGCGCTTGCCGAAACAGCTTGGCAATCTCCTGTGTCGTGTACTTGCCTGGCTGTTGCTGGTTTCTCACCGCTTCGTGAGCGAGCTGCAGCAGTAGCGCATTCAAGGGAGTCGGGACGCCGTACTTTTTTCCCAACTCAACAATCTCCCCGTTCAGAGCATCCGCTTCAGTTGTCTTCCTGAACCACTTCAGATCCTGCCACATTGATGGGTAACTCCGCCGATCCGGTGGAAGGTCGTGCTCGCGCGCGAAGTCGCCCCGGCGAAGGGTGTCGATCGATTCCTCGATCGGTGGAAAGCCCGGCGGCGCTTCGGGATGGATGTTGGCTTTCCGGAGCACGAGCAGAGTTTCTGACATCACCTCCGCCATCAGTGGGTACGTCTCGGGATCACTCTGAGCCTGCTGCAACCAGCAACCCAGCAACGCCAGCAGCGCATTGTTAACGTTGAAGGCGAGCTTCCACCATTTGAGGCGCATGATCCGGGGATGGCAATACACGCGAAACCCAGCCGCCATCAGGTCCGAAGCAATTCTTTCGGCAACGGTGTCGACGCCCTCGGGAAACTTGCCGAGGGCGAGCAGATTTCCGCGCGTGTACTCGACGACTCCCGGGCTGAGATAATTCGCACCGAACTCAACCAGCCCGCCGTAGACCCGCTCGAACCGGTTCGCCAGAAACTCCTCGTTGCGGATGGCGTTTTGCAACGAAACAACGGTCGTTCCTGAGCCATAGATGGCGCCCAGTTCCTCGGCGGCTTGCGCCGTGTCGTGAGACTTCACGGTCACCAGAAGGATGTCGTCTGGTTTCGGCCTCAGGTCGCGAAGGCTCTCAGTCGCGCTTACCTTGATGCGACGAAGCACACCCCGGGAGATCAACTGTAATCCGTCTCGACGGGTAGCCTCTACGTGCGGGGTGCGTCCGATAAGAACAACGTCCTGCCCGCACCGGTAGAGACTTGCGCCCAGAACACTGCCAATGGCACCTGCTCCGAAGACGATGTATCGTGGCATTCTAGTCGAGGGTTGGCGGGTGGGTGGCGTGCGATGCTGGGTGCGAACACTGGAGCACGGTTCTGCAGACCCTGGATCGAGTGTTCAATGCGGCTCCAGCCAAGGAGTTGGGAGGTTGAACTGCTTCAATTTCTCTTCAAGCTCGCTTCGTTCGCGGTTGCGCTTCAGGCCTTCTGGTCCGTAACTGACGAGGCCGCGCTCGGTCGCAACTCGCGTTGCTTCGTCTGGATTTCCGCTCGTCAATGCCTGCAGCACAGCCTGCTCAATTCTCGACAACTGCAGCGTGTGAAACCGGTAATCCAAGAAGGCCTCCCAGGCGATCGGACACCAGCGGCTGACAATCTGCTCGCCAATCGTAGAAGCGTAGCTGCGAATCTCCAACTGAGCATGGGTATCCATGCGAAGCGCGAGAAAGTGAAACAGGTTATGAAGATTGATCTTCCAGTATGCCTCCGTGTAGGTCGACAGAGGCAGATCCTTGCGGGCCTGCTCGCGAGCCACTCCGGCTTGCAGGCGAGCCTCGTATACCTGACGGCTCTTCTCTTGTAGTTCGGCCTCTGCACCCGACAATTGCCCACCTCGATCGAGATCGAGGGTTCCCTGGCTGCCTTGACGGTTTCCGTCCGCCTGCTGGCGCCATTCTCCGGGCGGTGTCGCTTGCGCCGCATCGATCGCTTCCGAGTAGCGCGTGGAGTACTCGTTCACGCTGGCCGTGCGATGCCGGATCCACTGCCGCCAGCAGTCCATCGGTACGCGGACGTGGAGCTTGAGTTCGCACATCTCGAAAGGCGTTGTATGCCGATGCCGCATCAAATATCGAATCAACCCGCGGTCTTCATGCACACGCTTCGTTCCCCGGCCGTACGAAACCCTCGCGGCTTGAACAATCGATTCGTCAGACCCCATGTAATCGATGACGCGCACAAACCCGTCGTCCAAGACCTTGAACGGAACGCCCAGAACCTCATCCAACGCTTTCACTTGGACGCGTTCGATTCTTCCGGATTCAGTGGTCATGACGTCGCTATTCCCGGATGCCGCTTTTGCTCTGGCGTGCTTTTGTGCCGATCCCATGCTACGCTGCCTTCACTTTCCCCATCAGCCGGACGATGTATGTGCCCAGGCCAAAAACCATCAAGATCAGGACGCCCCAAAAAAGGACTGGCTGTCTCTCCGTCCAGGGCCGCTTCGGGCGCAAAGGCCGAAAGTCCCGGGTCTCAATTTCGTCGCCGAGGCGAACTCGCGGAATTGCCTCGAGGCTGAGGTAATTCTTGAGGCGCTCGAAATCATAGCGAGCAGCCTGAGCCTGCGGATTGCCGTAGCAGAGCCGAATGCGCCTGTCTGGCTGCGCGCGGCACACGAGGTCTTCCTCGACTCCCTGGACCTCGAACGCGGCCAACTTTAGCGGAGGATCGTCGTGGTTGTAAACGACCAGTTTCAAATAGCGGTAGCGCACCTCAGCGTAACGCAGCGCTTTCTTTTCGACCGAATATTTCTCGGTGCGAAAGCGATAGACGTCTCCCTGCCGCCGGTTCTCCCAGCTCTTCAAGTCATTGCTTGCCTGAACCTCGACCACTCGGGA
Source organism: Acidimicrobiia bacterium (assembly GCA_016871215.1). Lineage (GTDB taxonomy): Bacteria > Acidobacteriota > Terriglobia > Versatilivoradales > Versatilivoraceae > VFZK01. The sequence continues at coordinate 3,437 of VFZK01000054.1, forward strand.
AAAATTCTCCTCAGGGGTTTCGATCGTCAGCAGATCCGAAGGCAGGTTCTCGTACCCTAGATCCAGGACACAAACCGTTGCCTTGAGCTTCGAGTCCTCCTCGCGTGAATGCAAGCCAAGCTTGCGAACGGCACGCCGGGCTGGAACGGTTTTCGCGCGCGACAAGCTGGCGCCGTCAATCGCCAGCGGGTCTTCCTTTCCGTTCCAAACCTTGATCTGCAAATACCGGTACCGGCTGTCGGGATATTTGATTGTCGTGAGATGAACTTTCTGATCGCCGCTGAAGTCGAAGATGTATCCGTCCGACTTGAGCACGATCCACCGCCGCCGATCGTTACTGCCGGCAACTTCCACCCGCCGCTTGAAGTTTCGGCTGGACGTTCTCAGAAACAGCGTGTTGCTTTCGATCTCTTGTTCGAGGTCGAGCGTCAGCGTGGAGTAGGCTCCCGGAAGCACCCCCTGGTTGAAAACCGTTGGCTGGTAGGATTCCTCGGTGGTTGTCTCGTGCTGTGCGTAGATCGTATAAGCGAGCTCCTCGTCACGCTCGTTCACCAGCCGCAGGTCGGCCAAAGACCGCTGCGAACGACGGTAGACCTCGCCCTCGATCGCGATTCTCAAATACCCGTCGCCGGAAGCCGGTGCCTCGACGGGTTTGGAGAACTGCCACTGAGTTTTGGCAAAATCGGCCAGAGCGCTGAGAACCACGAAAAATACGCCACAAGCGCTAAACAGCGCCGAAACGAAGCAAGACCGGAGCACTCCGCGGACGACGCCCGAAACAGAAGGGCGGCTGGCCAAGGAGCCGGCGGACTGCACACCACGGCCCTTTGGCTCCCGTTGTCTCATCGGCGCTACCCATTCCCCTTCTCTTTCAGAACGAAATCATTGATCTGAGTACGGTACCGCTGATACATCATCGACACCAGCAGCAGGAGGACTCCCAGTCCGATGGAAGCGATGATTCGGTAAATCTTCTCCATCTCACTCAGATCGACCAGGAAGACTTTCAGTATCGTGGCAGCGAACAGCAGAATCGCGAATAACCGAAGGGGCCGCTGCCTGCGTAGAATCCCCAGGGTCACCATCACGATCGAGTAAAGGCCCCACAAGCCGGAAATCGACAACTGCATGCGGCTGCGAATGTCGCGCTTCAGCTGGTAGTCGCTCGCTCGATAGTAAGCCGCTTCAAACGAACCCGAAATCTCGGTCGTCAGGAAGAACAACACCAGCAGGTTGCCGCCGATGAACAGTGCCCCAGCCCGCCAGCGTTCCATGTCTTGCAGCTTTTCACGGGTCTGGCTATAGAGATAAGCCATGGCAAATAGCGCCGCAATGCCAGCCGCAAAGGCCATCCCGCGCCTGTTGAAGAGGAAAGTGAAATCGTCTGCCAAGGCGGCGTTAAAGGCGCTGTCCAGAAACAGCAGGCGATAAGCGACCAGGGCTGCGATCGACAGAGCAGCCCAGCGGGTTTTGCTGCTGTGCAAATGAAACCCCATCCAGGTCAGCACGGCCGCTTCAACCGACCACCCGATCGTAATCCAGTTCTGCTTGAGTTGAATGGGAATCGCAACGGTCAGGCAGGTCAGTCCCAATCCCAGAAACACGAGGAACAAGTAGGCATCCTGTTGCGCCCTTCGATAGGCAACCGACCCCAACCCAACGTAGGCAGCAGCCATCAAAACGGCGTAAAACCCCAGGTAATGGGAGTAGCGCGATTCCAGCAGCGCATAAGTCCAGAGGAAGTAGCACGCCCCGTTGAGCGCGATCAACGAAAGATCGCGGAAGGTCGTCTTGTGCTGGTGGGTGATGTTGTAGAGAAACGACATGACGGCGAACAAAAGAAAAAAAACGGTGAGCCAGAACTCGGTTTGCCACAGCTTCACGACACTGTAGAAGTTAATGCTCCACCCGGCAAATATCGCCTGTGTGAAGCAGAAGGCGAGCAAGTTCAACACGCGCCAGTTTCTGAAATAGGCGAGAGCCAGGACGCCCAGGTCCAAGAACAGAATGTAGGTGAAGAGGCCAGTCTGATTGTCTTTGCCGGTACTCAGCAGTGCTGGTGTCAGGAAGCCGCCGACGGTCGCGAAAATCGCGATCGTCTTGGAGTCATAACGAACCGACATGACCACCGTCGCGGCGGTGATAAGAACCATCAGCAGCAGGGCAGGTGTCTGGTCGAGCAGGCGATAGAAACTGAAGGCGGCGAAAATGGAAAAGTAGAGAATCGCGACGCCACCGCCAAGCACCGTGACGGCATATCCACGCATGCCTTTGCGTTGCAGCGACTCGCCCCACGCGACGAACCCCAAGCCCGTCAACACTCCCACCATGACACGGCCGGCTTCGCCAATCCACTCGTTATCGATGGCATACTTCAGGAAGTACGCCATTCCGAGAATAATGGCAGCCATTCCGATCTTGTTCAGCAGGTTGCCACCAATCTTGGACTCAAGGCTCTCCCGGTACGCTTCGGGACCGTTGCCTTGCGGGGCGGACGCCACCGGCTGGGTGGAAGTTTCGACAGAAGAGGGGACGGCAAATTCGTCGTGGCCGGGCACTGGCGGCGGCAGCACGACCGCCACGGCAGCCGGCGTTGGAACTGCTTCAGCAGGTGCAGGCGCGGCTAAGCGCGCTTCCAGTGCGTGGATGCGCTGAATCTGAGACTGAAGGATTCGCTCGATCCGCTCGAGGCGCGAAGCCAATTGTTTGAGCTGGTCGTCAGAGTTTGTGACCATGCCGAATCCGAGGTCGACGAGAGGCGAATTTCAGAGACAAAGTCTGCAACAATTTCCAGCCGAATTCCACTTCCGGGAGAAAAGCTGGCAATTCGGCTCTCGGCTCCCCCTTCCAGGGAAGCTGGGAAAAAAGCGGGAAACGTAAACCTCCTGGCGAGCCGTCGAACCTGTAAGTCCTTGCTCCGAGTGGCTCGGCGGGAGCCTCGCCCTGCCAACCTCGGCCGCCCATGAGTTCTTTCACAACTCCAGCGGAAAATGGCAAGAAACGGGTCCTCTTTCGAGCAGAGCGCACCGAAAGAGCCCAGCGGGGCGCGTCCTGGCAAGCCGCCACACTGCCAAGGCGGCCGCTCGGACTCCGGCGGCTTGCTCACGCGACGACAAAACCTCTGAGGATATCGTCGAGCTGCTCTGTGGACAGCGGTCCGGCATCGGCGAGGCGCTTGATCTCCTGGGTAATTTCGCGAAGCTGGGTATCGCCGAAATGCAACCCCAGTTCGCGTGCGCGGCTCTGAATGGCATTCTTGCCGGTCAGCCGATGGGCAATCGCGATCGTGCGCTGCAGCCCAAAATCGGCCGGGTCGATGATCTCGTATGCGCCAGGATTCAGCATCACCGCTTTCGTGTGCATGCCCGCTTTGTGTGTAAAGCTGGTTTCGCCGGTGATGTAATTGTTGAACGGAATCTCGATGCCGACGATATCGGCCACCATGCGGTCGAGATCGTAAAGCATATTCAGTTTGTATTTTTTCACCAGGTCCCGGTCGTAGGAGTAGAGCCTTGCGATGAAGCCGCCCAGAGGCGTAATCCCGTTACGTTCACCGATTCCCAAAATGCTGGTGTCGATGTGCGTGGCGCCCGCTTCCAGCGCAGTGAAACTGTTCGCAATCGCGCAGCCGCTGTCGTTGTGGCCGTGGAACTCGATGCCTGCTCGGATGTGATGCCTCAATTCCGATACGAGCGCGAAGAGCTGCCTTGGAGTGGCAACGCCGACTGTGTCGGCCAAACCCACACGGTCGACACCCATGGCGTCGACCGCCTGGTAGACCCGCAGCAGATCGTCCTCTTCACTTCGGAACGTATCCTCGCTGGAAAAACGGACTTCACAGCCTGCTTTCCGTATGAACTCGATCACTTCGCGGGCGCTCTCGATGATCTGGTCGATATTCTTCCCATGACTGAACTCTCGCAAGTAGGAAGAGGTACCGAACAGAATGTCGACGCCGTCGACGCCCGTTTCTACGGCTTTCGCGGCATCGTCCATATGACAGCGCGTGTGAGTGAGAATCTTCGTTCGCAGACCGAGGCTCGCGATGGTTTTGCAGTCCTCGAACGACTGCGGGGAAGCGACGGGGGAAGTCAGCTCGATGTACTCCACGCCGAAGGTGTCGAGCGCCCGAGCGATGCGGACTTTCTGCTCGGTCGTGTAATGCGCCTTCGCGAATTGTTCCCCTTCGCGAAGAGTTGAATCGATAATGGCAAACTCTTGAATCGACATGTTCAATCCTTGACTTGGCCGATTGTTTTCGTCTTGCACGCCCAAACGGCCTCTCATTGCGGGACGCCAGCTTGCGGATGTAGGCAAAAAAAATCGGTGAGAGCACGCTCTCACCGATTTCTCGAAGCGACGGACGATGCCTTTCGATCGGTCAGATAGCGCTCCACCCGTCTTCAGGCCGGGTGACAGTTGAAGAGATCTTCTCTCGCCAACCAACCTTGCCGGCGCCGTCGTCCGACAAGATTTCGGCGACTGCCCCTTTTCTTCAAGATCGCAGGCTCAGGCAGCCTCCCTCGAAGGACTCTTGGCCAGTCGCGCCTCTATCCAATAAACGCGACAACTATAAACGAAGACGTCGCGGATTGCCACAAGACATCTCCAAGACACTGCGCACGGCAGGATCCGTCAATGTCGTGATCCCTCGTCTACCGTCGGGCGACTGATTTGGCTAACGCGGCTGTTCAGTAGCCCGGCCATAAGGAGAAGCATGAAGAAACTAAGTAAGGCTGCGGTTCCGCGAGTGGGAGAAAAGTCTTTGTCCCCCCTGACGAAGGGCGACGCCGCGCATTCTGCGGCAGGGGGTTCCGGTGGCGAAGGATGCGAGCCCCTTCTTGGTCTCCCCCTTATGCGCGGGAGCTGTGAAAAATCTGTAGCGGCGCTCTATGAGCGCCGACCCTGCTAATTTTTCACAGCTCCCGCGTGCAAGGGGGAGAGGAGAGGCTACGCTTTCACTGAGTGTCGATTGTTTTCACGCCTTCAGGGAGGGCTCACGACTTTGACGGGATCCTGTCCGAATCGGAAGCTGGAGCACAGGGTGCCATCGTGAGCATGATATAATTCCCACCCGCGAACTGAGCGGAGCCCAATTCTGAGAAACCTGCGGTGGTATTCATGCGAAGGCGAGAGATTCTTCTTTCTGCGGTCCTGACAGCCGGCTGGCTGGCGGCCGCCAGCCACTATTCTGCCCAAAGCGACGATATTCGTTGGATCGACAACTATCGCGAGGCCATTCAGGAAGCCAAGCGGACTCAGAAGCCGATCTTCCTCGAGTTCCGCTGCGAGCCTTGAATGGCAGGACGCGCCTTTGACGCACAGGTTGTGCTGTCACCGCCCGATTCTCCTCGAGGCAAGCTCCTAAGCCAGTATGTCTGTGCGCGCTTGACGCGCATGGACGACATCGACGCGGGCTTGCTCGATCGCGACTGGAACAATACCTTGTACTATTTCATCATGAACGCCGAGGAACACATCTATCTGAGATACGGTGGAAGGGACTCGCGCTCGCCCGATTCTTACCTCAACCTAAGCAGCCTCGAGCTGGCCCTGGAAAAGGGGCTCGAGCTCCACCGGCAGTTCCAGCGAGGGGAACTGAAAGCCTCCGTTCGAGCAAAGCCGCTGTTTCCCCGCGACATTCCCCTGTTGGTGGAGCGCACGCTGGCCCGCAACGCCTGCGTGGAGTGCCACCTCATTGGAGACTACCTCAACGTCCAACGGGAGCAGGAAGCCAAGCTCGACAAGCGGGCTCACATGTACCGGTCGCCGGACATCCGGGGGCTCGGCATCGAACTGGACGTGCCGAAGGGGCTCTTGGTAAAGAGCGCTCGCGAGGCCGCGGCCGCTGCCGGAATACAACCTGGCGATCGCATTGCAGCCATCGAAGGGACGACCGTTTGGACTTTTGGCGATTTCCAGCATCGCTACGACACAGTAGATCGCAATGCCAAAGAGATCAACCTCATCGTGGAACGTAACGGAAAGCGCCTCCCTGTATCGCTCGCCCTGCCCAAGCGCTGGTGGTGGACTGATCTCACCTTCCGGCAGTGGACGATCGAACCGCGCGTTTACTTCGAGTCGGTCCCGCTCGCAGAAGAAGAGAAACGTGCGCTCGGCCTTTCGGTGAGCGGGGGTTTTTCAAGCAGAGTGAAACATGTCGATATGTTTGCTGAGATGACCCAAAGTCACTCCCTGCGAGTCGGCGACATCGTCTTCGCCGTAGACGGCGTCGAGAGCGACGAAGAGGCTCATACGGCGGAACTCTTCATCAAGCTTCGAAAATCCGCGGGGCAAACCCTCATGCTGGAGGTGATTCGCGACGGCAAACGAATGAAGACCCAGCTCAAAACCTATCGGATGAGCTTTCGCAAATGATTCGATCGATCCTGCTGGCGGGTTTGGTGGCCGCTCTTCTTGTCAGCCTCAGCTCTGCGGAGCCGCCTGCGGCAAGCGACTGGACAAAGCCGGTAGAGGTGCGCTACGACACGCAGAGGTGCGTTGCGTACCGCGCAAGACTGGCGGGGAACCTGGTGATCATCCAGGCCACACATGAGCCGGGCTGGCACACGTACGCCATGGACAACACGTCGCGTGCTGCCGAAAAACTCGCGGGTCGGCGATCCTTCGCTTTCGACCGTCCGACAGAGATCACCATGGCTGGTGGGCTTGCGCAGGACGGCCCGTGGTACCAATCGCCGCCGAAAGATTTTTCGCAGCCAGAATTGCGCTGGTACGCCTGGGGTTTCGAGGGGCAAGCTCTGTTTGTCACCAAGGTGCGGCGCGCGGATCGCAGGCTGGCGACCGTGGCGATTCGCGGCCAGGCATGCGCCGAATCCACCTGCAAGAACATTGACGTCGCGATTCCGCTTCCCCTGGGTGGCCGCGCGAGCAGGCCAGAGGTCAACCTGAAGAGCCTGATACGAGTTCGCTGAGAAACACAGCGGCCAGGATCCATGTGTTGAGGTTGTCGCGACAAGACGATTCTTGCGCCTGGCGAAACCTGAAATGGAATCCGGACCGCGATGGCACTCAAAGGGTCACCGGCCCTATAACCGTGCATCCCATCCAGGGTATAATGCCCCCCATGTTGTTGCGGAGGCGTGGCAGAGTGGTTGATTGCGGCGGTCTTGAAAACCGTTGTCCCTTAACGGGGACCGTGGGTTCGAATCCTACCGCCTCCGCCAAGAGGTCAACAGAACCACCGAACGGATTCGCCAGAGTCCTTCCTGCAACCCTTCCCAAAGAACGCTAATCCTGATTAGGTCAAGACCATTTCTGGAAGCGAACGGTTCGACTTGTTGTCCATGGTTCGAGGAAGCGCAGGCGTCACACTGCGAGGTCTGCGCCACGCAGCGTCCGTCAGCTGCTTGCCGCTGATTTCGACGACCTTGGGTGAGAGGGCAGCCGGTGTTCACTGACACCGAGCAGACCACCTGAAGAGTCCTGCCGGAGCCGATCTCTATGAGCCTTGACTCGGCGCATATGAAAGGCGCGTCGTATTGGCAATCATAGAGTGCGTTGTTGGAGGTGAAGGGGTGGGCAAACTCAATGTGTCCATCGACGATCGACTCAGAGATGAACTGTTTGGGCTGGTTCCGCCCAGTCAGCGAAGCCAAGTCGTGAACGAAGCGTTGCGGAAGGAGCTGCTTCGGCGAAAACGCCAGCAGGCTACGGAAGTTGTGCGGCGTTTGCGGAGGCGCAGTGCCACGCTCAGTAGAAGAGAGATTGTGGAGGCGGTGCAGCGGGACCGTGCGGGCCCATGTCCAAACGTGGGAGCGGACCTCCGGGCCGCGACAGGTAGTACGACGTTCCGCCCTGTCGCCGTCCAGAGGCCGGCTCCCACACTCAAACATTGGGGTGCTTCGAGATACCACATCAAAAAAGGAGTTCCCGAGGGCTGGGTCGAAGCTGCCCCGACGCCCGAAAAAAGTCTCGCCTCAGGCCAGGTAGCGCTTCAGCTCTTCGGGCCTCAGGCAATGGGCAAACGCGGCGTCATGCGTAATTCGTCCCGCGCGGACCATCTCGGCTAGCGATTGTTCCATGGTGATCATGCCTTCAGAGAGGCTGGTCGATATCGTCGAGTACAGCTGGTGGTCCTCTCCCTTTCGTATGAGGTTCCGCACTGCGGCAGTGGCCACCAGGATTTCCACGACCGGATATCGTCCGCTTCCGTCAGCTGCCAGCAGGAGTTGCTGGGCAACAACGGCCAGCAGCGCCAGAGAGAGCTGCTGTCTGATCTGCCGCTGACTGGAGGGTGGGAAAGAATCGAGAATACGCAGAACAGCCTGGGAAGTGTCATTCGTATGCAGCGTTGAGAAGATCAAATGCCCGGTCTCCGCTGCCGTCAGGACGGTGGCAATCGTTTCAGGATCGCGCATTTCACCGACGAGAATGACATCGGGTGTTTGACGCAATATGCCTCGCAACGACCCCAAGAAATCCGGCGTATCGACACCGACTTCGATGTGCTCGACCAGAGAGCTGTGATTGGCATGGACGAACTCGATCGGGTCTTCGATCGTAATAATGTGATCGCGTCTCGTCGTGTTGATCAGGTTCACTAGAGCTGCCAGGGTCGAACTCTTGCCGCTGCCCGTCGGACCCGTGATTAGAACCAGTCCTTGCCGGCGCTGGGCCAGCAGGCCGAGGGTCTTTGGAAGATGAAGGGACTCGATCGTCGGCAGGTGCGTTGGCAAAATGCGGATGCTTCCGGCAACCGCCCCTCGCTGGTAGTGTATGTTGGCGCGGAAACGGCCGACTGAACTTCGAGTGAAAGAGAAATCGATGGATTTGGCTCGTTGCAGCTCCTCGAACTGCTTTGGCGAAAGCAGCGGCAATAGCAGGTGCTGAGTCGCTTCCGACTCCAACAAGGGGCCAGGAAGCACTTTGAGGGCGCCATTGACTCGGTACGTTAACGGCGCTCCCGCAAGGACCAACAAATCCGAGGCGCCCAAGCGAACGCCATCGGTCAGCAATTGGTCAAGCGATTCCGAGCTGCCAGCGCTGCTCGATCGTGAGGACCGTTTGGCTGCTCCGTTGAGATCGGCAACGATCTGGGCAAGCTCGCTCTCGTAGCGATTCATGCCGGAGACCTCCTAAAGATCGAAAGCGTTGGCGCAGCACGTGACGGCGCAACATGCCTTCCGTCACGTCCGCGTCCTCCCTGCGTTTCAGCCGAGGACTGTCTGAGCCGTTGCTTGCCTGCAGTCCTCGGCGGGTCACTCCACTCGGGCCGCCGGATCGGCGGCCGCCACGTCGCGCGCTAACGCGATCCAGGTTGCAAACTGGCATCCGACGTTGATCTTCTGTTCTGCCCGAAGCTGCGAATAATCGCGCCACAATTCGGGGTAGTGAAAGGCGCCGTCGGCCTGCTGCAGGCTGGCGAGATGGCTAGCGACGCCACAGGCGTGCTCGACGTATTCCTTTTGCCGGGTCAGCGAAAACAAAATACAGGCAGCCCAGCCCATCTTGTGAGCGAGCGTATTGGATTCGAGATCGGGAGAGTCGCTGACTGCTTTGGCGTAGAGTTGCTGGGCCAGCGCAAGCCATTGATTCAGGCCGGTCTGGCGGTGCAGCAAGGCGAAGGCTCGGACGAGCAGCCCGATCTTGTAGAGCCATTGCTTGGGCTTCGACCACTCCAAGGCAAACGTCGATGCAGATTCCACGGCGAATTCGGAAACCAAACCTCCCGGCGAAGCCCACACCAACAAAAGGCGGCGCTCGAGATCCGGCTGGCACTCCACGAGGCGTTTCAAGAACTGGCCGGCGCGCTCGGCGGCTGCCAGCTCGCCCGAAAGAGACAAGGCGGCGCAGGCTTGCGTCGTCGAATCGAAATCGATGGCGCCAGAAGCTGTGGCGCGCGCCGCTTCCGAGCCGAAGAAGCCGCCCGTGGCCGGATCTTGAAACCGCAGGATGTCGTTTTGCAACAAGGCGCTCAAGTCTGTAAAGCCGCTCAGCACCGATCCCATGAGGATCCACGAAGGCACATAGGGCAGCATATTCCCGCGGTCGGGAGATTGAGCCAGCCGGCCGTCGCGGACGAATTCTGCCTCAATGTGCTGCAGCACTCGTGCCGCGAGTCTGGGGTTCCCCATTGTGTGGGCATACAAGGCCAACGGCATGGCCGCGTTGCAACTCAATCGGGCCAGTGGATTTTCCCAGGGAAGATTGGGCATGAGCCAGTCTTGGAACCGGGCGACCGTCTCTTCGTACGATTTTTGGATTGGATTAGTCATGAGCGTTCATGAGAGGCGATTCCGTCGAGGTACGCCATGCGCGTGCGGAAACGATGACGTAGCGGCTACTTCCGGCTTGGATGCCGCGCCCGACGGACGGTTCCATCGCGGCCCGTGGGAATCGACTGTGCAGCAGGCGTTGCGCCGGGGTCGAGAACCTTCCACTCGGCAATACTGGCGCCTGAGGGCCTGGGGCCCGAGGGCCGGCGCGTTCGGACGACCGGCCGGTAGTGAATAGCCGCCAGGTGCGGCGTCTCGATTCGCTGGCCACCCCGGCTGCGCGAGATCATGGCTGCCTCGATCATGCCCGTGGTGAGATACGTGCGCTCCACGGGTGATGGAGGAATCCCAGACACAAAAAAATCCTCAATGTTGAGACCGAGGTAACCGAAGGCTGCGTGGGTAGGTCCACTATCGGAATGGTATTCCAGCGCATCCGTAGCAGTGCCACGCTGCTCCGCGTACGCGAATTTCCTAACGTAACCGTCGCCCAACATCAACACTGCCGCCTTCAACCCGTCCACGTACTCGATAAGAAACACATGCGGATCGTCGACCTGCTTTGGATCGAGTTGTCCGGGTCCTCCCTCAATCCGGCTCAACGCCGTATTCGCCAGCGGCCATGACCACTGGCCTTGGCTTCCAGCGCGCCACACCGCCTCGCCAGTAAGGCACTGCACCGAGCGGACGCCAGTTTCGCCACCACTGCGGCGCTCCACTTGGCTCTGCAAGATTTCGAGCGCGTGATAGCCATATCGCTCGACCATGTGAAAACCGATGACCAGTGCACGATCCAGAGGCTGGCCCTCAGGGTGTTCCCAATTCGGCTGGCGCCACACAACCGGCATGGCAGACCCGGCCCAAAAGGGGATGCGCATCGCTCGGGCGGTTTCGTACATCCATTTCGCGCTCTCCCACGTGTAGGAGAAGTGCTTGTCGTTGTAAACCGGAATTGGCCGGTCCGCTTCGCCAATTACTCCAGCGATCTGCTCAAAGAAGTATCGTCTCGGCAGCATTTCCTGGCCCAACGCCGATTTTGGGTAATCCCCGTGTTCCCCGATGAGCAGGACAGCATCGACGGCCAATTTGTCACCGCCGAGCGTCAAAGCCGCCCGGATGCTCTCGTAAAGCGGAATGCGGTAGGCGTGGGCGATCTGGCGCCCGATGTCGCGTTGGTGAATCTGGTCGATGTAGAGCGAAGCGATCTGTGTGCGCGGAGCGATCAGCCCCTCGTCGGTTGGAAACCCCCGAAGGAACTTGTCGACGAGAACCCCGGCATGGCTGTTCGGGAAGTAAGTGGTAACGATGGCGGCAACGCGCATCCGGGTCGATGGGTCGCCGCCCGTGGGAAGCCGGCGGGCTTGATCGGCAGCGATCACAGTCTTTGCCGCCTGCTTCGACACCTCCGATTCGGCTTGAACCTGGACCTGGTCGAGGAGAACGGCGCTCAGAAGAGCGAGCGTGAGGAAACAATAGCCTGTCGGACGCATGCGGTTCCTCCTAACCTTACTGAGCCGGCTGCGTCGAAAAGCAGCCGCTGGCCAGGCCGTGAGCGTGCGAAGGCGGGAGAATCTGTGTCGTGGCCTGGCGCGCTTCGCTGCGAGTCGTTCTGGATTCGCCGATGGTCCGTTACTCGAGAGATCCCGGTTCATCAGAGCCGCTCTCTTGGGAGGATTCGGACCCGCGGATAGAAAAGGCCCGCCTCTGCAATGCTGGCTCCGAGGGGATACTGGAGGCGAACCGGTGCTTGCCGCTGCCGTGTCGCAGGAAAAGGCATCGGGGCTGCATCGCCATGGACGAGCTTCAAGCGAACGTGTTCTAGACGTCCGACCGGCTCAATGCTGAAACCACGGAGAGAGCCAGGATGACGAGTAGCAGCCCGGCCGAGGCGAAACCGAACCCCTTGACGTACTTTGTAATCCGCTTGAGTCGCGCGACGACCTCGCGCTGTTCCCTGGCCAGACCATCCTCGATCTCGTCGAGAAAAATCTGGTCGTCTTCTTTCATCCCGAGCAGCGATCGCCAGATGACCAAAACCACGAAGACGACGGTTACGAAAGCCCAGGCCATCGCCAGATAGGTGCCTAGAGAGAAGCCAAACATAGACGGTCCCTCCTATCGTTTCAGCGGATGAGATCGAATCAGAACTGCGACCGTGTGATGCTCTTCAATTTCGCGTCCTGCGGAGGTCCTCCTTTCCTGCTGGAAGTACGCCAGCGTGTGCCCAAACGATCGCTGGGGGAGTCAGCCAACAACCAGGCCTGAATCGTTTCACCTTTCTCCATCAACGGGTTCGTACATGGATTCGAACTTCTGCGGGCTCACCGCGTAGGCGTCGGCGCCGTCTTCGTTGTTCGAGACCAGATAGTCACCCGCGGCGTAGGCCGTCTGCCCTTCTTTTGTTGCGATTTTTCCAGGCTCAGCGGCGACCTCGGCCCAGACCGGTGCGGATTTGATGTACACCCCTGGGCTCACAAATAGATAGGTCTTGGCAAACGACTCCTTCTCGACGGTGTACTTCTCCCCGTTATTGTCGACAAGCCAGTCCCCGCGCTTGCAAACCTGTCTGCCACCCCACTTGTTGTAAGCAAACCCGTCCGTGTCGAGGTCGAGCTGAACTGCCGTGACAAACGAAGCGGCTTTCTTCCGGTACTTCCGCCGAATGCCCATCGATGTCTCCTGAAACGCTGTTTTGGGAGGAATGCAAACCTCGATTGCCGAGGCCGGCTGAGCGTCCTGGTTAGCCCGAGCCGGTTGTCCTCAAGGCCCCAGCACCGGCAGCCGAATGACGAGAAAGTTAGCACAGAGCGAGCGCGCCGGACAAAAATTCGACACTTCGCCCCCGCCGGCCTGCTAGGGCCCTTGAGCGCGAATCGCTCGAACAGGGCAGGTCTGCCGGGCAGAGTGCGCCAGAAGACTCCTTCCCTCCGTTCCCGCAAAAAACGCTTGACACAATCCTATGTGTACTAGTATTCATAGTACACATGTTGCCGTTCACCGTCGAACTCAAGCCAGGCGCTCCTGTTTACGAGCAAGTGGTCTATTCGGTCAAGAAGGCGATGGTCAGCGGCCAGCTCAGCCCAGGCGACGAGTTCCCATCGGTTCGGGCGATCAGCCAACAGCTCAAGATCAATCCGAACACGGCGCACAAGATTGTGGCGGCGCTCACGAGCGACGGATTGCTAGAGGTCCGGCCAGGAATCGGCACTTTTGTCAGCCAGGCGCCTCCAGGCAACAAGGCCGAACGGACTGCGTTGCTGGAGGACGAAGTGGAGCAGCTCGTGGTCGAAGCGCGCCGGTTGTCGCTGCAACTGCAGGATGTGGTGGAGGCCGTGCGCAAGCATTGGAACCATCTGCGGAAGCCGTGAGCGGCGGCTTGAGGGGAGGTGTCATGCAACACGCCATCGAAACTCGTGGATTGAAGCGACTTTTCGGGCGAACCGAGGCGGTTCGAGGTGTCGACCGGTCAGTCCTGGAGGGAAGTATCTATGCCTTCGTCGGACCCAACGGCGCAAGGCAGCACTTTTGTCGTCGCTCGCATACCGGCCACGCCTGCTCGTGATGGACGAGCCGTTCAACGGCCTAGACGTCCTGGCGCGGGAAGAGCTGGTGCAGGGCCTGCTCGAGGCAGCAGGCCAGCACGAGTGGACCGTCTTTCTTTCGTCGCACGACATCGAAGAAGTGGAGCGTCTCGCCGACTGGTTGGGATACCTCCACGAGGGCAACCTCTGCTTCAGCGAGCCGGTTGCCTCTTTGTAATCTCGTTTTCGGCAAGTGGAAGTCACCGCAGCCGATCGAATTCAGCTTCCCGGAACACTGCCCGCCAGCTGGCTCCAGCCTGAACCTGCCAATCGGGTGATGCGTTTTGTCGACACCCAGTTCAGCGAGCCACAGAGCCTCGAGCGAGTGCACCACCTGATTCCGGGAACGACGGCCGTGACGGCGAATCGAATGCCTCTGAAAGCCATTTTGCTGGCGCTGACGCGCACGCTGCAGCGCGACCCGAATGGAAAGGCGGCGACCCGATGAATCGAATACTCCACATTGCCAGGAAGGATTTCTGCCATTTGTATCCCGGGGTCGCTGGCTGCTACGGGCTGATCCTGACTGCGGCGGCGCTCTTCACTTTGGCTGCGCGCGGCATAGCTCCAGTGTACCTGCATCCGCTGGCGCTCGAAATTTACAGCCAGCTGCTCGCCACGCTGTACTTCATCGTTAGCAGCGTCGTTCTCGTGCGTTTGGTCCAAGCCGACTCGCTTGTCAGCAGCACGGCGTTCTGGCTGACGCGCCCGATTTCGCGACCGGCGCTGCTAGCCAGCAAGCTCTTGTTCGCGGGGTCACTATTGGCATTGGCGCCGGCCTTGATCGAAGTAGCCACGCTGGTTGGGAATGGTCTCTCACTGCGCAACCTGACCTCCCATCTTTTCTGGATCCTCTTGCGTTGGCTGCTGCTCACTCTGCCCATGGCAGCCCTGGGCAGTTTGAGCAGGAGCTACGTGAAGTTTGCTCTTCTCCTTGTGGCGGGCTTCGCCAGCTGGTTCACAATGTACTTCGTTGTCCCCAGATTATGCGCCGAGCGGGCTTATAGCGACTGAACCGGAACGGAGGGATTGAAAGGAAAGCGGGAGTGCCCTAGGATAGGCGGTTTGCAAAGACGACCTATC
>VFZK01000055.1 GCA_016871215.1 Acidimicrobiia bacterium
CTTCCAATTGCACCCTCGAAGATCTATCTGATCGGCAAGCGACTTGTCTTTACCGAATCGTGCAGGAAGCGCTCACCAATTGCGCGAAGCACGCTCATGCCAAACATATTGAGGTTCGCATCAAAGGGGACGAGGATGCCTTGTCGTTATTCGTACGCGACGACGGTGCAGGCTTTAATCCGAAGACGGTCTCTGGCAAGGGTCTAGGCCTTGTCGGTATCGAGGAGCGGGTACGCGAAATGGGAGGGTCGGTTAAGCTCGAATCGAGAATGGGGAATGGCACACAACTCCATGTCAGCCTGCCTTTATTCCAGGAGGTCCGCGCTTGAGTAAGATCCGCATCCTTGTGGCTGATGACCATGGGATTGTGCGGCAAGGTTTGCGATTTCTCCTGGAACGGCAACAGGATATGGAAGTAGTAGGAGAAGTGGGGAATGGTCGTGAATCCGTCGCGGCCGCGGCAGAGCTCGGTCCAGATGTGATCATCATGGATATTGCTATGCCCCAGCTGAATGGCATCGAGGCCACCGCTCAAATCGTCAAACGGAATCCCGAGATTGGCGTCATCATCCTAAGCATGCATGCGGACGAGGGCTACCTGCTTCGGGCGCTTTCATCGGGCGCCAAAGGGTACCTGCTGAAGGATTCGGCCGAGACGGACCTTGTTCGAGCGGTACAAGTTGTAGCCGGCAAGCGTCCGTTCTTCAGCCCTGGAGTTGCTCAGACCCTGCTCAACGACTACTTGCGGCACCTTCGGCAGAAGGGGTTGCAGGATTCCTATGATCTGCTCACGGATCGAGAGAAAGAGATTCTACAGTTGTTAGCTGAAGGTCGGAGCAACAAGGAGGTCGCCAGTCTTTTGAACTTGAGCGTCTACACCGTGGAGACTCATCGCACGAACATCATGCAAAAGCTCGACCTTCACAACACTGCCGAGATCGTCCTCTACGCGGTCCGCAAAAGGATCATTGCCTGAGAATTCTCCGACTACGGCAAAAGGCGGGAAAAGCGTCTTCATAATACCCAAACCGCTCATCGCTCAACCCGCTACCCGCTGGTACTGAGCCAGGTTCGATAGCCGAGCACCCGGTTCGATTCCCACAACGCGAGCTGATGCCAAGGAATGCGAGGGAGCGGCTCCCGAGCAGGTCCAGCGAATGTCGTCTAGTTCCTTGTGAATTCCGCAAGCCACTCTGAGTGGAGGGAGCCGAGCCTCGTCAGGAACGGCCAGACCGGGGCTAGCTTGTTTGAAGGGAATGTCTGGGTCTGCGCATCGCCTTCGCGAGTTCGCGGAAAAGACCAGATCTGCAAGTGCCCTGCTTGACAACCAACACTGGAACGCGGCTGGATTCGATCGTCTCCAAGGTGCTGCCGCCAAAGAGGGCAGCTGCCAGTCGGGATCGTTGCCGCGTGGCCACGACAATCAGATCGGCGCCGCTGTCGTCAGCAACCTTTTGGATTGCTTTAGAAACCGAGGGACCTTCTTCGAAGTGGATCCTGAACCAAGTGCCGTTTCGCTTGATTTGTGAAGTGGCTTCCGCGAAGGTCTGCCATTTCCGTTCGTTGAGGAGCTGCGAGTATTGTGACGAAGGGGATCGCGTCTCTTGGAAGTAAACGTGGACGGCTAGGCAGTCCGGGATCTGGCATGCTTCGGCAAGAGCGGAAGCAGCGTTGGCGGCCTCCGAGACACCTGCGGAAAGGTCCATTGGAACGAGAATGCTTTGAAGGCTTGGATTCGTTACAGCGTCTGGCACGACCCAAACGGGGCATGGAGCTTCCATTGCCAAGTAACACACGGTTGAGCGGATCGAGAGCTTTCGAGGTTCGCATGTCGACCGCCCTACGAGAATCAGATCGATTTCGTGTTCCGTCACAAGATCGATCAGAGATTTCAAGCTGCCTTGGCGAATCGTGTGAAAGATTACGAACGGCAGTTGACTATGATGTGGTGATGACGTCACCGCAGAGGTAAAACGACATCCGTCGTATTGACGCCCATTTGTTGCCGTCCCGCGGGCCATTTCTCCACGGCGAGGGAGTTCACTAGTCTGTTCGATCCATGGCACACCAACGATTTCGCTGAGCAGGCACAGGTACCGAAGAACACCGGTGTCCAGCGCTGTTCCTGTCAAGAGGACTAGAATCCTTCGGTAAGGCAATGGATCCCTGTCGTCGCAAGCCAGGTTCGAACGATTCGCTTGCTTTCGACGCAGAGGATCAGACATTCGTATTCTCGCCCTGGCGCTCGCCTGCCAAAGCCTGCCTATCCTCGGTCTCGGAAAGCCTTTGGCCGCTTCCGGACCGTTGGCTGTGGCGGCAAACTAAAACGTCAATTTACTGGGCGGGAAACACCGTTTCAATACAGTCGGAGAGGTATCGGAAGAAGAAATGGGCAGTAGGTCTGCAGACGACTCAAGCCTCAGGGGGGCGTGGACAGAACCTTAGCCGCGCATCATGCGACCGGAGGCATCGAGTCCAGCACGTTTGTGGGAGACAGCGTCGGTTCAACAATGAAGACACGTCACAAACCCAGTCAGTTGTCTCTGGTGCGATTTCCGAACTGGGGTCCAGTTCCAGCATCACTTCCGATGCATTCTCGTTACGGCCCGTCTGGCGGCAAAAGGGCCGCGATCCCCCGGGACAGAGCCTCGCGTGCCGGGATGACGCAACGAAGCCACTACCGAGACCACCCCGTAAGCTTCAAGATTCGGTTGTTGTAGCTATCGGAGATGTAGAGCGCGCCCGAGGGATGGACGAACACGCCGTGCGGGCGGTTGAGCTGGGTCTTGAGCGGCTCACCAGCGACAATCGCCTGTCCTGGTTGGCCCGTGCCTGCAAGCGCCTGCGTCTTGCCCGTTCTCGGATCGTATCTACGGACCAAGCTGTTTTCCGCGTCGGCGATAATCACGTTGCCACTGCGATCAACGCACAGGTGCTTTGGGCCGTTCAAGTCCGGCACCACGGTCGTCGCAGCACGGAGCTCCCCTTGGGTTGAGGCAATGAGAGTTAGGATTTTCCCTTGTGTGTCTACCACGCGCAACGCGTTACCGCCACGCTCGAGCACATAGAGACTCCCGTTCGCGGCCACCGCAACCGCTCGTGGATCCACGAGCGGACTCCCAACGGCATCGGCGCCGTCCTGGGGCACGCCCTTCTCTCCGTTCCCGGCGACCGTTGTGACTATGCCCGACTTCAGGTCAACCCTTCGAATGCGCCGGTTTCCCAGATCGGCAATATAGAGGGCGCGCCCTTTGGAATCGACATCGATGGCAAAGGTCCTGTCGAACTCGGCCTTAGTGGCCGGGCCTCCGTCGCCTGAATAACCGGCTTTGCCGGTTCCAGCCACCGTAGAGATTCTGCCTGTCTTGAGATCGATTTTTCGAATCACGTGATTCCGGGTATCGGCGACGAACATCTGGCGACCCGCTGTGATCACGATACCGTGCGGGTCGAACATCGCCGCCTGCGCTGCGGAGCCGCCGTCTCCAGAGAACCCTTCTCGGCCAGTTCCTGCCAGAACCATCGCCTTGCCGGAGGGGTCGATGCGAACGATACGCTCGCCCTTGTGCTCACAGACGTACAAGTTACCCCTCCGGTCGAAGGCAACGGCAAAGGGCTCGATGAACTTCGCGCCCAAGGCCGAGTCTTCAGGGCCCTGACCACACCCAGCAACGCAGACGATTGTTGCAGGGCGAGCCGGGAGGCAGGCCGCGGCTAGAAAGAAGAACGAAAGCAAAGTGGTTCTGGTCATGTGTGCGGCTCCGTTGATCAAATGTGCCATGCACCGGCAATAGGCTAGGCAGTCGTCGGGCATGGCTCCCATCAGCCGCTTAGGAAGCCCCGCAGCCGCCTTGTCCGTTCCCGGCAACGACTCGACACCCGTTTCACGACAGAGGGTTGCCGTCGCTATCGATGAGGCGGATTTCGCCGAGGTTCAGCTCGCGGATGCCAGCTTCGATCTTGGCCCGGTCTCCGACGACGACCCACACCAGTTTGTCGGGCACCAGCAGCTTCTGCGCTGCGGCGGCAAGCTGGGGAGTCTTGAGCTGGCGCACGTTTTCCGCGTAGGTTTGATAGTAAGTATCTGGCAATCCGAAACGGACAATATTGGCAATCGAAGCGGATACGGCGTTCATCGTCTCCCAGGAGCCGGGCAATTCCAAAGTTTGGTTGTTTAAGGCTTTCGCTGTTTCTTCATCCGTGATGGGTCTGGCGCTCAGCACGTCTCGCAGTTCCTTTGCCAGTTCGACAGCCGACTCTTTGGTCTTGTCGGTTTGCACGGGCGCATAGGCCAGGAAGGGCCGCTGGCCGCGAGCGCCCACCAGCACGGTAAATGCTCCGTAGGACCAGTGTTTGTCTTCGCGGAGGTTCATGTTGACCCGCGAGGTGAACGACCCTCCGAGGATGTTGTTCACCGTCTCGATGGCGATCTCATCCGGATTGGCTTTGGGTGGAGCCACGTGCCCTGCGAAGATGATGGACTGGAGCGATCCTGGACGGTCCATCAGGTACAAGACCGGTTTGGACTGATGGGCCACCTGGCTGACGTTTTTTTGGGGAACTTCCCCTTTTTGCCAGGTTCTCAACAGCCGCTCGAGTTTTGGGACAACCTCAGCCAGCGTTGTATCTCCCACGACGACGAGAGTGGCGTTGTTGGATTTGAACCAGGTCTGGTGGAATCGCTCGACGTCGGCGCGCACCAGTTTCGAGACGGAATTGGTCGTGCCCGAGCCGGTCAACGGATTTCCGTAGGCGTGGTTCTTTCCATACAAATACTGGGGGAAAACGCGCAACGCCATCTGCTCCGGCCGAGTCTTCTCCGCCTGGATGCTGTCCAGCTGCTGCTTCTGCAGGCGTTTGAAGTCCGCTTCCGGGAAGGACGGGTTCAGCACGAGGTCGGCGAAGATTTCCAACGACGCATCGAGATTCGACTTCAATGCGGACAAGGAAACCGTCGACTGGTCCAGGTTGGAACCCGTGGTGAGCGTCGCGCCCAACAACGCAAGTTCTTCGCTGATCTGAAGAGACGAGCGCTTCTTGGTCCCTTCGTCCAGCATGGCCATGGCCAGCTTGGCGGTGCCAGGCATCCCAAACTGATCGGCGGCGTAGCCCGCATCAACCAACAGGTTGAAGTTCACGACCGGAATTGAGCGCCTTTCGGCTAGGATGACTTTGAGCCCGTTCGACAGCGTGGCGCGCTGCAAATCAGGGAACCTGACCTCGGGTGCTGGGCCGGGTTCTGGCAGCTTCTTGCGGTCGACGTCGGATGACAAGGTCTTGTATTGCGGGAACGGGTGCACTTCCAGGATATATGCACCGTCGGTAAGCCATTGTTTGGCGGCATTCAACAAGTTCTGTGGCGTGGCCTCGCGCACCCGCCGCAGCGTTGTTTTGTAGTGTGCCGGGTTGCCGAAATAGACTTGGTTTTGAGCCAAGATGTCCGATTTGCCACCAAAGCCCCCTATGCGCTCGATGCCGCGGACGAAGTTAGCAACGTACTGAGTTTTGATGCGCTGCATCTCTTTTTCGGTAGGACCTTCAACCAGAAAACGGTCCAGTTCTTCATCGATCGCTCTTTCGACCTTGGCCAGATCTTCTCCTGGGCGCGCAGTCACTTCGATGTTGAACTGCCCGCCGATCTCGCGTGGATCGACGGAAGATGAAACTGCCGTGGCGATTTGATCGTGGTACACCAATCGGGTGTAGAGACGCGAATTCTTGCCGCTGCCGAGAACGTCGCTCACCAGATTCAAGTGCTCAAACTCGACCGAGCCATTCTGCGGGGTGTTCCAGATCTTATAGATTCTGGCTTGCGGCACCCGGTCTTCCACACGCTGCCGGTGGGCGCCGGATCGTTTCGCAATCCAGGTCTGGTGCCGGGCGACGGGAGGTCCGGCTGCGATGTCGCCGAAGTATTTTTCCACTTTGGCCTTGGCGGTTGCAGCGTCGATGTCTCCTGCCAAAACAAGAGTTGAGTTTGCCGCGCCGTAGTACGTCTTGAACCATTCCTGGACATCTTCCAAAGAAGCCGCGTTTAAGTCCTCCATCGAGCCGATGACGGTCCAGGAGTAAGGATGGCCGGCAGGATAGGTTGCCTTCATTGCCAGCTCGTAAGCCACACCGTAGGGCTGGTTCTCCCCTTGCCGCTTTTCGTTCTGCACCACACCGCGTTGCTCGTCAAGCCTCGCCTTGTCGATAGCACCCAAGAGATGGCCCATGCGGTCAGACTCCATCCAGAGGGCCACGTCCAGCGCCGACTTCGGGACATTCTGAAAGTAGTTGGTCCGGTCTTCGTTCGTGGTGCCGTTCAGATCGGTCGCTCCAATCCGTTCCATGGCCTGGAAGTAGTCTGTGTTGAAGTTCTCGCTACCGTTAAACATCAAGTGCTCGAACAGGTGGGCAAAGCCACTCTTGCCGGGTTTCTCGTTTTTCGAGCCCACGTGATACCAAACGTTCACGGCCACAATCGGAGCTTTGTGGTCCTCGTGAACAATGAGGGTCAACCCGTTGGGCAAGACGAACTTCTGAAACGGGATTTCGATCTCAGTGGGTGCTGTTTGAGGAGCCGCCCGACCCGCGGAACAAGTCGCGAAAAGCATCACAGTGGCTAAGACAGTGGGCGCGTTCAGTCGCTTCTTCATGGCGATCCTTCCTTGATTCGTGAGGAGATGGGTTTCTAGAACCGCGTTGCTTACAGCTCCAAGCGCGTGTCGGGGACAGCATGACGGCTCTGAGGAACCGTGGCAACGGCCATTCGCGGAGCGTTGCGTTTATGGAAACATACACAGGCTGGATGGACAATCGAATTTCCCCCAACGGGTCACGAGTTCCGCGTCGGGCACCCTGAAACCAGATCGAAGTCGGGTTTTTTTGGAGCGCGGCGACCTGCACATCCGACGCATGCGACCCTGGTGTCCCTGCCGCGGACCGCAGCGGCGGGTGGCGGCGTCCACGTGCAGAGTGGCCAGAAGCCCGCAGTCC
Organism: Acidimicrobiia bacterium; assembly: GCA_016871215.1. Taxonomy (GTDB): domain Bacteria; phylum Acidobacteriota; class Terriglobia; order Versatilivoradales; family Versatilivoraceae; genus VFZK01. Next base: position 6,982 of record VFZK01000055.1, read on the forward strand.
AAGACGCTGGTGCGCAGATCTTTGGGAGCGATTCAGCACCTCGAGCCAGCTTGTTTACCCGGCTTTTTCCTATTCTGCAATCTCCATGCGTACCCAGCCAAACCGTTCCGGAACGTGAAAATTCAGCTGGAGAGTCGGGCTCCAAGCCAGGAATCGGCGCTGGCTATCTTCACCAGGGCCATCGCATCGGTAAAAGTTGATACGCCATTCCGTGCCACGCTCGATTTGAGGAAGTCCAAGGGCAGCGGAAGGAATTCGCATCTCGCAAGTCCAGCGCTGCGTGTCGGCATCGACGGTGCAGCGGTGCTCGAAGCCAGAGTTCCAGGCAGCATCCAGTCGGATGTCGTCTCGTTTCTCGACGGCGAGGTCGATCCATTGGTCGTTTGGGGCCACTTCGAACTCCCAATAGCGATGCAGCGTTTGAGGGAACGGAGTCAGGAATACCTCAACGACGTCCCGGTTCCACAGCTCCCAGCGTTCCTGTTGCGGGTCTTCACCCCAGTACACGTTCAGATCGGTGTAGCGGCACCAGAAGGCAACGTAAAGGAACGCAGGACTCCAGCACGCCGCCACTTCGGTGGCAGCGCCAGGATGGGAACGCCGCGCGTCCAACGTATCGACCAGGCTCACACGCGAAGCGCGCTGCCAAGCGTCTTTCTCGAGATCACCGTCCGGAGAAAAATCCGCGGTGACTTTATAAGCCACGAGTCGAAACTCGTTCGAAGTTCCGGATGCGTTGCTCATAGCGGATGAGAAACTGCCAGAAACCCTGGTTCACAACAAAGCACCTGCGGGAGCGCCATGCCCACCCGGCTTCCGCCAGATGCAAGACTGGATCCGGATTAGCAGCATCTCGTTTCTGTCGCGAAACTCCCAAGCGAGCGTCGGTTTCAACCCTGGGCAACTAGGGCTTGCTGAGATGAACTGGCTGCCAGAAGGCTCCATTGCCGGCGGAGTCCCACGCCGCAACTCGTACCCACTTCTTTCCAGCGGCATCGAAGGGGATGCGAAAACGCTGCGATCCGAACGGCGGACGGTCGGTCGCTCTGATCAACTGCCTATCCGTCTTTTGCCCGTTTCCCCAGACCAGTTCGAGAAATTCCAACGGATAAGTCCATTGCAGTTCCGCCACGATGGAGCGCTGCGGTCCTGTACCTTCGATGGCGAAGTCTTTGAACAGCACTTCTCCACTAGTCACAAAGAAGTTTCCCTCGCGCAGCGATTTCACGATTGGCGTCCAGTCTTCCTCGAAGCTGGGCAAACGACCAAGCTTGAGGTAATTCACGGTCAGGTGCTGGTAAGAGTCATCGTCCGGAAACTTGGCATAGGTGTCTCCTTCAGCTACCAGATACTTCGGGCCGCCCCAATTGTTCATGTCATCGAGCGTGCTGAAGCAACGAACTTCGCACAGCCGGGCTTCCGACAAGTCGACTGGCAGCGATTGAAACGCCGCTCCGAGGAAACGGTCACTGCGAAACACTTCCGTCTGCCGCAGGGCATCCGGATAGCCGCTCGACCCCTTGGTGCGAGGGTGAGCTTGCCAGACCAGTCCGTTCTCTGCCCGAAGCATCTCCATTTCGTCGGCAGCCGACCCCACATGATAGACCTTGCCGTACTTCGGGTCGTCTTCCACGAGCGGTTGTCCAGGCTGCCGAACGTGGGTCCAAAAAACCGGCCGTGGAAACACGGTGGTGTAATGACCGCCGAAATACGTGCTGGGTTCTTCCCCCGGCATGATCAGGAAGTCGCGGTCGGAATGGCGCTTCGACCCTTCGAAGTAGGCCTTCTGTTCCGGCAGTCTCAACGGTCCCGGGTCCTTGGCGTGGCCGTCGCCGTGGAAGTCCGACATCATGGCGATGTTGATGCCCAGCGCTCGAAAGGTCGGAATCCAGGAGGGCTGAACATCCAGGCTGCCGGCATCGAGCAGTTGCTCGTGGAAGGAGGTGTGGAAATGGCTGACGGCAACCTGAAAACCCGGCAGGGGCGGGAATCGATCGTCGTAGGTATACGCCATCACACGCTCATGCGTCGTCGCGCTGGTTTCGGGGCTGAGGAAGTAATAGACCGCCATGCGCTGCCAAGTCCCTGGAGGCGCGTTGTAGAGCGCGAAGTTGCCTTGGGCGAACATCCGGGCCTGGCGCGACCGTCTTTGCCAAACGTCGTCCGACACACCGTAGGGCCGGTACATCTCTTCCCGGTCTGCCTGGCGCACGCCAACAGAAAAAGAGTGTGGGTCGTCTTTTCGGTACCAGACATATCCCAGGTTCAACTCGATTTCGCGGCCGAAAAAGAACTTGTGGGGCGGCGGAAACACGGCGAGCGAGCCGCCACCCGCTTCGACGATGGCCAACCTATTGCGCGCCCGCAGCGCCACCGGATCGCTGTTGATCGAACCGCCAAACTCGACCTTCTGCCACCCACGGGCTACGTCGCGCCACACGACCCGCTTCGCGCTTTCGATTCGGAAGCCCCGCAGCCCGGCGCGGTAATGGAAGGCCACGGCAGCTTCTTCGGTTTTCGCGATGGCCTCCTGGCGAAGCAAGTTGGAACCTCGATAGGCCGTAAATTGAAGCTGCCCTGAAAAAATGCCCAAGCTAAGACCCGGAAATGACACTTCGATTCGAGCTCCGTCTGTCTTCACCCGACAGGCGCGAGAATCGTAGCTGGCCGTAGCGCGTCGAATCTCATCCGCGCTTCGTGGAAGGCCTGGATTCGTGCCGGCTGCACCTGGAATTTCCAACGGCGCATCCCAGAAGACGTTCCACTTTTCCCGCTCGAGCAACTCGGCATCGCGATCCAGACCCAGCCTGCGCAAGGGTTCCAACTGCTGTTCCGAAATCCGGCGGCGGCCTGTGGTCACGTGAAACTCAGGCCGGAGATCTTGACCGAGCACGACCCAGTTGCCACGTATTCGGCGAACTCTCATGTCGCGGATGACCGGTGCTGCCCCTTGGAGCCCGAAACTGATTTGCAGCTGCTGGCGCGCAGTTCCTTCCCAACTGAGCTCCAGAAGTCCATTCTTCAGCTCGGCTCGAATGTCTTGCGTTGCCCGATACTGGCTGAAGTCGCATGAGAGTGGGTCTGCCACGGCTGCTTCGACCGCAACGAGAAGCACCGCCCACAGCGGTTTGGTTAGCCTGAAGAACTTCATCTGCCCTCCTCTTTTCCAGTCAACATTCAAACTGTTGCGAAACCCTTGAGTCAGTGCCAACACGTAGAGAAACCCCCAAGCCCATCCCTGCCGAAGCCAGACTGCGTATCAAAGACCAGATCTTCGGTCAAATGTCGAACCTCAACTTTCCAGGCTTCAGGCTCAGCGATCGAGCGCCTGTTATCATAATACGGATACCGAGGTTCAGAGTGAATGGCCGTGGGATCCACTGCATCCGGAACCTGTAACCCCCGGGGGATCTGTTCAAGGTGAAGCAACGACACTGGGAACTCGAATTCGGGCCCGAAAGGCCGTGTTATATTGAGCGGCGGTTGCACCGTAAAAGAGCGCAGAAATGCCGATAGTTGAAATCCTGCCCGATAGCGTCAGCGTTCAGGTTAAAGCGGGTACCAGTCTCCTGACCGCCGCGACCACCAACGGAGTGGAATTGATGCACTCCTGCGGCGGCATCGGAGCTTGCACATCTTGCCGGGTCGCCATTCTCAGCGGCCAGGACCACCTTTCGAGCATTGGCACAGCCGAACGGGAGCAGTTGCAGGAGTCAGGTATCCTGGAGACACACCGGCTTGCGTGCCAGGCGATGGTGTACGGAGACGTTGTGTTGCAAAGACCACGCTGGCGAACCTCACTCGATGCGCCGGTGACAGGAGATTGAATGGGTCAATTCGAACGTGAAACTCTGGAGGTCGATGTCCTTTTTGTCGGCGCCGGACCCGCCAGCCTGAGCGGAGCGCTGCACCTGAGACGACTGCTCGACGCCCACAATCAGAACGCTGCCTCGGGAGCTCGCAAGCTGGACGCGGTCTCTATCGCCATCATCGAAAAGGGCCGTGAGATTGGAGCCCACACGCTCTCGGGCGCAATTCTCGACCCGGTTGCACTCAAAGAACTCTTGCCCGACTATCAGAATCTCGGCGCTCCGCTGGGCACTCCGGTAACGCAGGACAGTGTTTGTTACCTCACTGCCTCCAGCAAGTTTGCCCTGCCATTCCTGCCGCCTCCCTTCAAAAATCACGGGAACTTCATCGTCTCTCTCAACCGCTTTGTGAAATGGATGGGAGAGCTGGCCGAGTCGCACGGCATCGACCTGTTTCCCGGATTTGCCGGAACCGAACTGCTCTTCGAAGGCAGACGTCTGATCGGGGTTCGGACAGGCGACCGCGGCATCGGCAAGGATGGCCAGCGGCTTGATTCGTTCGAACCAGGAGTTGACATTCTGGCCAAAGCCGTTGTTTTCGGGGAAGGGGTGCGCGGCTCGCTCGCGAAACAACTGATCAGCAAGCTGCGGCTGGATTCCGGAAAAAGCCCTCAGGTTTATGCCATTGGGGTGAAAGAGGTTTGGGAACTGCCGGAGGAATCCCCTGAGCGCGGGCACGTCGTTCATACATTGGGTTACCCTTTGAGACACGAAAACTACGGGGGCGGATTCATCTACAACATGGGGAGAATGCTATCCGTAGGGCTGGTTGTTGGCTTGGACTACCGCGACCCGTACCTCGATCCCCATCGGGAGTTTCAGCGCTTCAAAAGGCACTCATTTGTGTCGTCCATGCTCAAGAACGCCAAGCTGGCGCATTACGGCGCCAAGGCCATTCCCGAAGGCGGCTACTACACAATTCCGAGAAGCTACTTCGACGGAGGCTTGTTGGTCGGCGACAGCGCCGGCCTCTTGAACTCCCAACGGTTGAAGGGCATCCATCTGGCTATGAAGTCCGGAATGCTGGCGGCAGAAACGTTGCTCGACGCGCTCCTCCGCGACGACTTCAGCGAGCGATCACTCAAACGTTATGAAGACAAGCTTCTGGCGAGCTGGGCGGGGAAGGAGCTGTTCAGCGCCCGCAATTTTCATCAGGGATTTGAGCATGGTTTGCTGCCAGGAGTTTTGAATGCAGGGCTGCAGATAGCCACCGGTGGGCGCGGCTGGAAGGACCCACGATCAAACCGTGCCGGGCATGAACGGATGCGAACCCTGCGCAGCGACCGTGGCCGACTCGAGCCGCCAGCTCCCCTGCCGGTGGACGGCAAGCTGACGTTCGACAAGGTGACCAACGTATATTTCTCCGGCGCGAAGCACGAAGAGAATCAACCCTCGCACCTGATCGTCGGTGACCTGAGTATCTGTCATACCCGCTGCGTTGAAGAATTCGCCAACCCCTGCCAGCGCTTCTGTCCTGCCAGCGTTTACGAGATGGTGGATCGGCCGGACGGGCAAGGCAAGCAACTCATGTTGAACCCTAGCAACTGCGTCCATTGCAAAACCTGCGATATCATGGACCCGTATCAGATCATCACCTGGGTCCCGCCCGAGGGCGGTGGCGGGCCGAACTACGTCAACCTGTAGATGGTCCTTTATGACGTCGATGCTTGCGCGGTAAGGCATCAGAATCACAGCGAGGCAAGGCTCCATGCCGCAAACACACGCGAGGCTCGAGTTCAATCACGCGATGATTTACACGACGAAGCTTACCCGCTCGTTGAAGTTCTATCGCGACGCCCTCGGATTCGAGGTGGTGGCAGGCTATCCCGGCGCCTACGTGCGACTGAAGAGCCCTGCAGGAAACACGACCATTGCCCTTCATGCCGTCGAGCCTGGACAGGAGATGCAACCTTCCGCTGAAGGTCTGCGCCTCTATTTCGAAGTGAGGCATCTCGATGGTTTTTGCAGAGCGCTTGAGGCGAAGGGCGTGAAGCTCGATCAAGCGCCGCAGGAAATGCCGTGGGGCTGGCGGCATGCCTATCTGCGCGATCCCGACGGGCACGAAATCAGCTTGTACTGGGCAGGGAAAGCACGATTCACGAAGAGCGCTGTTCCAGACAAGCTCTAGCCATTGTGATTCCTCGGACTGGCGCAGGTGTCGTGCTGCTCGTGTTGCGAAGTGAGCATCCAGGTGGAGCGCGCTTCCTCACGCTGGCGGCGGTGGGTTCGGAATGAGCTTGAGACGGGATCGTCCCGGCTCGATGCTTCGCGGTTCCAGGAGATTCCTGGCGCGTGTGGCATGCTTCAGTCGCTAGTCGCTATCCAGGAAGGTAACTATGGCTGTGCGGGTTGTGAGACTCGGAAGCGAACGAGGCGAGGGCGAAGGCATTCGCATCGGAACAGTACGCCATCCGCCGCGCGGCGTTCCGAAGGCCAGGCTTGCTTCCCAGAACTGGTACGACGTCTGGCTCCCGAATCTGGCCCCAAGCGCTGAGGCGGTGAAGCTGGCTCAGAGTATTTCAACTTCGAAGCAATGGGCTTCGTTTGCCAGAGAGTACCGAGCGGAGATGAAGACTCCCGAGAACCGTCACTTGCTGGGCTTGCTCGCTGCGCTTTCGCACCGGACGAGCTTCTCAGTGGGGTGTTACTGCCAGGACGAGACCCGCTGCCATCGGTCGCTGTTGCGCACTCTGCTGGTTGAGAGCGGCGCCCTAGTTGAGTAGGCATCGACGGAAGGGGTCTTGTGCCAAGCCTGATTCGAGCCTCAACAACGATTACCCGTCGTGTTCGATCCGTGGGAGGTAACGCGCTTGGACGGGTGCTGCAGGACAAAAAGCCTTGACAATCGCCTGCCCGCTCCTAATAATCTCGCACGACAACTGAATAGGAAGTTCTTATCCAGAGTGGTTGAGGGACAGGCCCTTTGAAACCACGGCAACCCCCCTTCGGGGAAGGTGCCAACTCCGACAGAGAAGGTTTCTGGAAGATAAGAATGAGACGATCTGGCACACCCTCTTCTTATCGAAGGGGTTTTTTTTTGCTTGCACAGATTTCGAGATTTCGCGGCCAGCGTGCTGAGGCCCGCGTGTTGAGGTGAATTCGATGGCGTCCTATGTCACCGGCTTGCAGTGTAGGGAGTGCGGAAGACCCTATCCAAAGGCTCCGCTCTCGGTTTGCGAGTACTGTTTCGGCCCGCTCGAGGTGAGCTACGACTACTCAGCCGCCAAAGCGGTTCTCAGTCGGGCGGCGATCGAGAAGCGGCCGCCGAACATGTGGCGCTACCAGGAGCTTTTGCCTGTCGACGGGGAAGCTCGCGTCGGACGCCAGGCCGGCTTCACGCCCTTGGTCCGAGCTGACAACCTTGGCAAGCGGTTGGGAATTCGCGAGCTCTACGTCAAGAACGACAGTGTTTGCTTTCCCACGCTGTCTTTCAAAGACCGGGTGGTTTCTGTGGCTTTGTCGAAAGCGTTGGAGTTTGGCTTCGATACCGTGGGCTGCGCTTCCACCGGAAACTTGGCAAACTCAGTCGCTGCGAACGCTTCCAGCGTTGGCTTGCGCAGTTATGTGTTTATCCCCGCCAATCTGGAGCTGGGCAAGGTGCTGGGAACCCTTGTTTATCGCACGAATGTGATCCGCGTTGACGGTAACTATGACGACGTGAACCGCCTTTGCAGTGAGATTGCGGGGAAATACCAGTGGGGATTTGTCAACATCAACCTGCGGCCCTTCTACGCAGAGGGTTCCAAAAGCTTCGGCTACGAGATCGCAGAACAGCTGAACTGGAGAGTTCCCGACTGTGTGGTGGTTCCCATGGCAGGAGGATCGCTGATTACGAAGATTCGCAAAGCCTTTACCGAGTTCGAAAAGATCGGCCTGGTAACGGAGAACGGTTGCCGGATTTATGGAGCTCAGGCGACTGGGTGCTCTCCGATTACGACGGCGGTCAAGTCCGGGCGAGACTTCATTAAACCTGTCAAGCCACAAACCATTGCCAAATCGATTGCCATTGGAAATCCCGCCGACGGCTACTATGCCATCCGGACGATGAACGAGACTCGCGGCTGGGGCGAGGACGTGTCAGACGGCGAAGTCGTCGAAGGAATCCGGATGCTCGCGGAAGAAGAGGGCATTTTCACCGAGACAGCCGGTGGTGTCACCGTAGCCGTGGCTCGGCGGCTGGTAGAACAGGGCCGGATTGGACCAGGAGATGTAACGGTACTGGCGATTACCGGAAATGGCCTCAAGACTCAGGAAGCGGTTCAGGATCATCTAACGCGCCCGGAAAGCATTGGCGCGAGGCTGAGCGAGTTCGAAGTCAAGGCCATGGCTGCGCTGACAGCACGGTAGTTCCGGCACAAGTCTGACAGGGCCGCAGGAGCGGGTTTCTCCAACAACATTCATGTCAAGCCTTTCTTCCAGGTATTCCCGTCAAGAGCTCTTCGGCGAAATTGGCAGCGAGGGACAGCGGCGCTTGAAGACGAGCGCTGTTGTCATCCTCGGCTGCGGCGCCCTGGGCACGGTTCAGGCAGAGGCTCTCTGCAGGGCCGGCGTAGGCAGGCTGCGCATCGTGGACCGCGACTTTGTTGAAGAAAGCAATCTGCAGCGACAGACTCTTTTTACCGAAGAGGATGCCCGAAACGCCGTGCCCAAGGCTGTCGCAGCAAAGCGCCGCCTGGAGCAGATCAACTCCGAGGTCGAAGTTGAGGCGTTTGTCGCGGATGTTTCTGCCAAGAACATCGAAACGTTCGTTTGCCACGCCGCTTGCATTCTGGATGCAACCGACAATTTCGAGGCCCGGTTCCTCATCAATGACACCGCGATCAAACATGGCATACCCTGGGTCTACGGAGCGGCCGTGGGAAGTTACGGCGTCTCAATGACCGTTGTGCCTCAAGAGACTCCTTGCCTCCGCTGCGTGCTCGAAGACTTGCCGGCTCCGGCAAGTGCGCCTACCTGCGACACGGCCGGCGTGCTGAGTCCGATCGTGAACGTGATCGCTTCGGTGCAGGTCGCCGAGGCCCTCAAGATCCTGTCGGGGAACATACGACGGATCAATCGGAGGATGCTTTGTGTCGATGTGTGGGAGAACTCTTACCGCCAGTTTGGGATCGCGCATAGCAAGGAGGCAGGCAGCTGCGTCTGTTGCCAGCAACGTCGCTTCGAGTTTCTAGAAGGTACCAAGAGCTCAGTTGCCATGACGCTGTGTGGGCGCGATTCTGTCCAGATCAGCCTGCGGGATGGCAGCAGCGTCAATCTCGGCGACCTGGCACAACGGCTCAGAGCCGTGGGACAGGTGAAACTCAACGAGTTTCTGCTGCGCGTTACCATCGACGACTTTGAAATTGCCGTATTCCCCGACGGGCGAGGGATCGTCAGGGGCACGAAGGACGCACAGGTGGCGCGATCGCTCTATGCGAAGTATGTCGGCGTTTGAAGAGTGCGCATAGCCCGCCGGGTATCACCGAGGCCATGGAGCGCTTCGAGCATCGGGTCTTGATCCTCAAGTGGTGTTATGAAACGGAAATGGAAAGTCGGCATTTTGGGCGCAACCGGGACGGTGGGGCAGCGCTTCATCCAGTTGCTTGAAAGGCATCCGTGGTTCGAGGTTGCCGACATTGCCGCTTCAGATCGGTCGGCCGGCAAGAGCTACCAACAGGCTTGCCCGTGGAAGATTTCCGGACACATGCCGGTGTATGTTCGGAAGATGAAAGTGAAGGACTGTGTCCCGAACCTCGACTGCGACTTGGTTTTTTCGGGCTTGCCCTCCTCGATGGCAGGCGAGGTGGAAACCGCGTTTGCTCAGGCCGGCTACGCAGTGTTAAGCAACTCGAAGAACCATCGGATGGACGAGGATGTCCCGCTGCTGGTTCCGGAAATCAACTCGGAGCATCTTGGCCTGCTGGCGATTCAGCAGAAGAACCACCACGACCGCGCCGGTTACATCATTACGAATCCCAACTGTTCGACCATGGCGCTGGTACTGGCGCTGGCACCGCTCGACGTGGCGTTTGGAATCGAGAAGATTCATGTCGTTACCATGCAAGCGCTCTCGGGAGCGGGTTACCCAGGTGTTGCCAGCCTGGATATCATCGACAACGTCATTCCGTACATTGCGGATGAAGAAGAAAAGGTAGAGACCGAACCGTGCAAGATCCTCGGCAAGTTCAGAGATGGGAAGATTATGTTTGCCGACTTCAAAATCAGTGCCCAATGCCACCGGGTGAACGTGCTGGACGGCCATCTCGAAGCAGTGTCGATCGCTCTGAAGCAGCGCCCCTCTCTGCACCAGTTCATCGAAGCGCTCAAGAGTTACCGCTCCTTGCCTCAGGAGCTGGAGTTGCCCAGCGCTCCCCAGTTTCCGGTGGTTCACGTGGAGGGTCTGGACCGGCCTCAGCCGCGTTTCGACCGCGAAGTCGAAAACGGAATGGCGACTGTGGTCGGGCGAATTCGTCCGTGCAAGGTATTCGATTTCAAGTTCGATCTCCTGGGGCACAACACCATTCGTGGGGCGGCGGGAGCAGCTATTTTGAATGCCGAGTTGCTGGTCAAACAACGGCTCTTAATGGCCAGAAGCTAACTAGCCAAGGTCTTCGCCCTTGAGAACCCTGCACTCGTCGCCACGATTACGGCGTTCTTCGCGGGGGTCGTGGGCAGCGGCAGATCGAAAAGCCCACGGCGAGCACAGGGGACGGCGGTCCCCCACGCTGACCATGGCTACCAAGACGAGAACAAAATCCTAGTAACCTCGTGCATAGCGGGCTAAGGAGGCAGCATGCCGATTCAGGTGAGAATTCCAGTGCAGCTCAGGACTCTGACTGCGGGCCAAGAGGTTGTGGCAGCGAGCGGGAACTCAGTTCTGCAGCTGATCGAAGACATCGACCAACGATTTCCGGGTGTGAAAGACCGCATCTGCGAGGCCGATGGGAAAGTGCGGCGGTTCGTCAATATCTTCGTCAACGAGGAAGACATTCGATTTCTGGAGAATCTGCAAACACCCATCTCCGAAAAGGACGAGGTCTCCATCATTCCAGCCATCGCCGGGGGCTGATTCGGAACTGTCAAGCTCCACGTTCTCGAGATCCGCTCTGTGAAGGCCTGTGGCAAGGTACCCGTCTGGCCAACGAACGGAATGCCTCGCAGAGCCGGCCGATGGCTGCGAAAAGCCCCCAGCGGCGAAGGTGGCCGTTTCCGATCCGACCGTGGGGCCAACCTTTGGGGTGCTCCACGCTTTGAAGCATGTGGCTGCCGAGATCGGCATCGCGTCGGCTCTGGGCCAGAGCCGAACGGGAAAGCTCGAGTTATT
>VFZK01000056.1 GCA_016871215.1 Acidimicrobiia bacterium
CGCGCCACCGTCGAAGCCGATTCGCCGTTGCGCACCGCCTCGACGGCCGTCCGGCGTTTCTCATAACGCAGTTGGGATCGTACACTGACCAGGTCCTTCTGAGTAGGAGTCTTCTTAGTTCGTCGCATGCCCCGTACTATACTCGATTCGATTAGATTAAGCAAGTACTTTTGCAACGATTGATACGTGGCGCGTTACCTTGTGCAGATTGAACAGGCAGGCAAAGAAATTATCGCGATATTCCGGGCCGAACACTTCCGATTCATAACGCGTCAAGCCACAGGGAACGGCCGGGCCCAGCTGCGTCATCACCGGCATCAACTCACCGGTCTGCGGATGCGTGTTCACCACCTCATTGACTTTGCCGTACACCCCTCCGTAAATCGCGTGGATGAGACCGTCGCGCCGTCCAGCTTCCGGATGCTGTACGAAAGTCGCCGTCAGAATGCGTTCTCCAGCGGCAGTGAAGGCGACATCGACCGGGTTATCCATCCCGCCGGTCATCACAGGCTCAACCCATGGGCTGCCGGGTTTACGGCGCAAGATATGCGCTGCGCGCGTCACCAACGGTGGCTTGCCGTCGCGCGCATGCGTCTGCTCCGCAAACGCGCCTTTGCACCAATAGATCCAGCCGTCCAGGCCCAAATAGGGGCCATGCAAATCGTTGGCGCAGGCTGTGAGCGTGTTGCCTTGAAACCACTCTTCACGCCGATCGGCGACGCCATCGCCATTCGAGTCCGTGAGTCTCCAGATGCTCGGAGGCGCAGCCACGTAGAGCGAGCCGTCATACCACATCGCGCCTTCGGGAAACATCATCCGGTCAGCGAAGACAACGCCCTTGTCGAATCGTCCGTCGCCGTCCGTGTCCTCGAGGCGCACAATGCGATGCGGCTTTTCTTCCAGCTGCTTCTCGACCTTGTCGTTCGAACCTGAGGAATCGGCAACGTAAAGACGCCCTTGCTCGTCGAAGTCCGCCACAATCGGGCGATCGACCAACGGCGGCCCTGCGACCTTCTCGACCTCAAATTCGTCGGCGACTGTCAGGACCCGGTTTGCTGGCGCCCGTTCGTGGCGATGAGTCACCCACCACCACGCCAGGCAAGCTGTTACACTAGCGGCACCGATAAGAACAGAGAGTCTTCGAGGTTTCATCGCGCACCCCCAGAGTGTTCGCTTGGTTCTCGTCTTGAGGCCCTTCAGACTGGAGTGGCGGCTGGGGGCCCGTCTGAAGGCCCACTGGGCTGGAGCGACAAGTGAGAATCCAGCACGGTGTCCCGGTGCTTCATTCCCGCGACAGCGGGACTCCAGGCTCGATTCCGGCTCGTGTTGCGTTTGGCTGCAAGGGCACAGAGTTGGTTACGACTTGTGCCAGCACCTCCACCGGGTGTTGCGCCGTCCTGCCGGTGCCGTGCTCGATCTGCTGCCGGCAAGAGACACCCGCCGCCAGAATCGCCGTCTCTTTGTCCGCCGCTCCGACCGCTTCGAACAGGCGCCGTTTGCCGATCTGCAGCGACAAGTCGTAGTGTTCCGCTTCGAATCCGAACGAACCAGCCATCCCGCAGCAACCAGAATCCACCTCATGAACTGCAAAGCCGCCCAGTTCTCTCAGGCAGCTTACCAGGGGGCCTGTGCCAATGTGCGCTTTCTGGTGGCAGTGGCCATGAAGGAGTACGGTTCCGTTGCGCCGTGTCGTCGGGCTCCAGCGGCCTTCAGACCGCATCTTGAGAAGCCACTCTTCCAACATGAAGGATTGGGCAGCCACTCGTTTGACCGCCTCACCGTCGACCAGGTCGAGATACTCATCGCGCAGCGTCAACAGACAGCTTGGCTCGCACCCGACGATCGCAACGCCTTGTTTTGCGTATTCGTCGAGGACATCGACATTGTGGCGTGCGCAGCACCGAGCTTCTTCGACGAGCCCCTTCGAGACCATAGGCCGCCCGCAACAGACTTTGCCTGGCAGGATCACTTCACAGCCGAAATACTCCAGCAGCTCGACCGCTGCCCGGCCAATCTCGGGGTAGTTGTAAGTCATGAAGCAGTCGTTGAACAGCACCACTCGGGCACGCCGTGCGGTGCTAGCCGGTTTCGCGCGCTTCCGGAACCAAGCCGCCAGCGTGGGGCTGGCGAAAGGGGGAAACGACCGTTCTGAAGCGATTCCCACTCGCTTCAAGAGACGCTTGACGAATCGGTTCTGCATCGCCCAATTAGACACCGGCGCTAATCGGCATCCCCAACGATTGAGACGTTCCACATTGCCAAACATCCTCGAGCGCAACGGCACGCCATGCTTTGCCTGGTAGTGCGCCAGGAACTCGTACTTGATCTTGGCCATGTCGACGTTGGCTGGACATTCGCCTTTGCATCCCTTGCACTCGAGGCAGAGGTCAAGCACATCGTACATTCGCTTCGACGCCAGCTCCGTAATCGGCAACCGGCCAGAGAGAGCCGCTCGCAGCGCGTTCGCACGGCCCCGTGTCGAGTGCTCCTCCTCTTGGGTCACCATGTACGACGGGCACATGGTACCTTCTTGTGTCTTGCGGCAAATGCCCATGCCGGTGCACATCTCCACGGCCCGGGCAAAACCGCCCTCGCGCGAGAAATCGTAGTGTGTCTGCACTTCAACGGTGCGGTACGTCGCACCATAGCGCAGGTTTTCGGTCATCGCAGGGGCATCCACCACCTTCCCGGGATTGAACCGGTTGTCAGGATCGAACGCCGCCTTGATTTTTCGGAAGGCCTGGTAGATCTCCGAGCCGAAGAGCCGTTCGTTGAGATGGCTGCGTGCGAGGCCGTCTCCATGTTCCCCACTCATCGAGCCGCCGAACTCCATCACCAGCGAGCAGACCTCGTCTGAGATGCGGCGCATCTTGTCGACTTCCGAGGCCTGCTTCAAATCGATCAAGGGCCGGATATGGATGCAGCCGACCGATGCGTGGCCATAGTAGCCACCCACGGTGTCATAGCCAGCCAACAACTTTTGAAATCGCCGTAGAAACTCAGGCAGGTGCTCGACGGGCACGGCCGGGTCTTCGACAAAGGCAATCGGCTTCTTGTCTCCCAGAACGCTCATCAACAGCCCTTGGGAACTCTTGCGGAACTTCCAGATGTTCTGCTGGTGCTCCGGCTCGACGGCACGTGCAAACGCATAACCCATCCGTTGCCGCCGAAGGCTTGCCTCCATGGCGTCCATGCGCGATTGCAATTCTTCGCGAGTCTCGCCGTAGAACTCCACGATCATCAATGCGCCGGGATCGCCCTGCACGAAGCCCATGCGCCGCGACGACTCCAAAGACCGGCGGCCTAGATCGAGAATCATCTTGTCCATCAGCTCCATGGCAGCCGGCTGGAATGCCAGGATCTCTTGCGAAGACTCCACGGCTTCGACCAGCGACCCAAAGTGAACGACGTCCAGCGCCGTCATCTTGGGCCGAGGCATAGCCTTTACCTTAGCCTCGGTGACTACGGCCAGGGTTCCTTCGGATCCAATCACCATCCGAGCCAGATTGAATGGCTGGTCTTTGGTGAACTCGTCGAGGTTGTAGCCGCTCACACGCCGCATCAGCTTCGGGTAGCGCGCTGCAATCTCTTGCCGGTGTTCTGCCGCCAGAGCGTGGACGTTTCGATACAAGCGGTTTTCCAGGCGGTCCCCTTTTATCCGCCCAGCCAGTTCCTGTGGCGATAGCGCCTCGAAATGTGCTTCCTCTCCATCGCTCAACACGACCTTCATTTCGAGCACATGGTCGATGGTTTTACCGTACAGGACAGAGCGGGCGCCCGCCGAGTTGTTCCCCATCATGCCACCCAGCGTCGCGCGGCTGCTGCTCGCCGTGTCAGGTCCCAGCAGAAATCCCTTGGGACGCAGATAGGCATTGAGCACGTCCTGCACGAGGCCTGGCTGCAGCCGCACCCAGCGCTCTTCAGCGTTGAATTCCAAAACGCCATTCATGTACTTCGAGAAATCCAGGTGAATCGCACGGCCGACCGTCTGCCCCGAAAGACTCGTTCCACCGCCTCTGGGCAGAATTGGCAAGCCGTGTTTGGCAGCCAGCCTCACCGCCGCAACTACATCTTGCCGGTGCCTGGGAATGACGACTCCGATCGGCTCAATCTGGTAGATGCTGGCGTCCGTGCTGTACAAGACTCTTGTGTAGGCATCGAACCGCACCTCGCCTTCAATTTCTTTCTGGAGTTCCTTCTGAATCTCGATATGGGAATTGGACATTCGTTTTCCAGTAAGTTGGGGATGTTCATGAGCCGGGCGGCAGCAGGCAGCTCTCCGTTCCGCAGCTGCACACCGAATCACTCAGCCAAGAAGCCAGCGAAGAGCGGAAGCCCAGGATTTAGCCCACAACGCCTGGACCTCCCTCCTTTCAGACTCCATGGCTCGGCTTTCGCTGTGCAGAGTATCAAAGCACTCCCAAGAGTACAAAGCGCTCCCCCCGGAGCCTCGTGTGCCCCCTCAAGGATCACGGCCACGGCAAAACAGAACTGGTTGTGACAGAATACGGCTGGACTGCTGGTCCTCTGATGCAGAGGTCCAAAATGGGCCTGGAGCAGTGCCTCGACAAAATGGCTGCGCGCCTGGCTGCGCGCAAGTCTTGCGGACTACGGAGCGAGCTCACCGGCTGATCTTATGCCTGATCGCCGCCAGGCTGGGTTTCCGACACTCCATGAGTTTTTTGGCTTTGGAAACGCAAGTTGAGCGCAGGTGCTGACGTCTATGGTGCCGATTCGAATCGAAGCGTAGCTCAGGACCCGAAAACTTGAATCTACCTCTGACTGAAGCAGACTTCGAACAGCTTTCCTGGCACGATTGCCACATCTGGGGCATCGCTCTGCGCGCTGGAGATGCCGACGAAGGCGACTGGACCAGCGACCTCGTACTCGATATCGACTACATTCTGGCTTGGTCCTGCCCTGTCGGAGGATCGGCCCAGTTCCGCGTGGCGGCTGCTTCGCTGGTCTTCCACGGCGTCACCGACCTAAGCCTCCGAATTGAATGGGACGACCTCGGCAGTCCTGTGGCGTTGCATGGGTTATCGATCGACCGGATCGAGCGCGAGCCGATTCCGAATGCGAGAGTCTTCCTCGACAGACCTTACTTTCGTTGGCGAGTCTGCCTGAACTGGCCGAAGGGCGGCGAAATTGCTTTTGGCGCAGTCGGCTTCACACAGCGGCTTCGATCTAATCCCATAACAACCGGCAGGCAGCACCTCTCATTGCAACAGCGGAACGCGCTGCCGGTAACGCAGGGGCAGTAACCAGGACGAGACCCGGTTGGCGTTTGCGGGTGAAGTGCCTCGACTTCCTCTGGGCAAAGCCCTCTGGTGATGGCACGTTTTCAAGATGGTTGTCGCGGTCGACTGTGGAGCGCACCGGCAGCGCGAAGACGGCGCACTCCCAGTTTGGCTCCAGCGGCCCGCAAGCTCTTTGCTGCCGACTCAAAAGGGTAGCGTCGCGGTCTCTTTGTCCTTCGCGATGCTGTTGAATGTAGCGTGTTGCGCAACCTTGATCCCAAGGTCGATTGTCAAAGCGCTTCAATCCGTATTCATCCGCAGTTCCGCACTGGCGGCAAGAGTCGGGAAACGACCCCCTTACCTAAGTGTGCCAGCCGCACGAACCCCTCTGCGAAGGAGACGCCGGCCTCAGCTCCCCTGAACTGTTCCATCTTCTCGTGGTGCGGATACCACTCGGCGGGATTCTGACTCGCGTGTGCGAACGTGGCGCGTTTCTTGATCTCACGCGAGCTGTGAATGTCGACATAGTCGGTGGGATGGAAGTTCAATGTTTGACGTCCCGTGTACACCTCGAAAAAGTACAGGGAAGTCTCAGGGAGCTGGCTCAGACAGGCCCGCAGCGCCAGATTTCCGGCGATCGCATGATCGGCATGCGCGTCCAGCGGCCAATGAGCCAAGACGACGTCAGGAGTCAACTTGATCAGCAATTTGGCAAAGTCGCTGGCTCGTTCGGGTGTAATTTCGGTTGCGCCATCGATCTGTCCGGCAAAGGTATGCTCAACGCCCAGCACCTGGCAGGCCGCTTCGCATTCAGCCGAGCGAGTGGTTGCCGCTTCGGTCGCCGACCTGCCACGAATGCCGGCCTCTCCGCGCGTCAGGTATACAACGGTCACTTTGCACCCTTGCTCAGCGTAGAGCCTCAGAGTGCCGCCGCAGCCAGATTCCGGATCGTCGGGATGCGCCCCGACGCAGACGACCCGCAACCCACGCGAGCGAGAAGCCGCTTCAGTTTGGGCGCCGAGCGTCGGAATCGCTGCGGTCGATCCGGCGGTTGCCGAAACCAGGCAATTGATGAATTTGCGCCGATCCATTCAGGCACCTCCTGCCTCCAGCATCACGCCTCCTACGAATCCCAGATCTTAGCCCGGATTCCTTACGAGCAACGCCGCATGAGGACCTGCGGCCCACAACCTTTCTAGGCCGGGTCTCCGCGATCGATTTAGGTTGTCGGCCTCGAGCTTCCTCAATGACTCAACCAGGAACAAGCCGGGTGCCTGCCACCCACGGCACTACGGTTGCACTTCAGTTCGGAGATTGCTCACCCAAAAGCCCTTCTTGTCAGTGGCAGGAGCTGCTGAAGAGAGGCGCAAATAAGCGAGTCCTTGCGCCTTTTCCAAACCCAACAATGTGCCCATGTACTGACTATCGATTTGCAGATTAGCGACATTGAGTTCGCAATCCCAGTCTAGCGAAAGCTCGTGGAATTGGCCGGTACGCAGCACGGGTCCTGTCTTTTCACTCTGAAGCGTCATCAAGGCGTAGCGCCCGGGAAGGGCGGGAATTTCAGCCACCCAGGACCCATCTTCCTGGCCGTAGAGGACGGTCTTATAGTCGTGCAACGTCATGCGGATTTCTCACCCTATTCACGGCAGTAGAACAGCACGCGGCCTCGTCAAAACGCGCGAAAGGTGCGACATCTTGCTCACTCGCGTCCAGGCGCGAGTCTACACCGTCATTGCCGCGAAAGCGGGAATTCAGCGTCCTTTCTAGATTGGGTACTTCGTCCTTTCAAAGCCGTTAGACGCGCCAAGTGTTGTGCAGCAGCCAGCGGGCGCGGGGCCACCCTTTGGAATGCTGCGGCAAACAAAGCGCCGATGCTGCTTTGGATTTACCCGAACCCACTTGCAAAGCCCTGATTGCTTCAACGACGAATCGTGATTTGACGTGCTTCGAGAATTCGCTTCGCCAGGTCGCGCCAGCGAATCCAATCCAATTTCCATTTCTCGAGGACGCTCGCTTCTGGTTCGCCTGGAATGAAAATCTTTTGCGTCAGGATCAGGCAGGAGTCCTGGCCGTTTGGGGCCAGATAAGTGTACCCCACGGTCAGTGGAGCGGCGATGCGCTTGGGCTTCGTCCAGGAGCGGCCCTTGTCAGCACTTGCCATGACGTAATCTCCCGCCGCTGCCGATGGATCGTCGATGCCAACTTCTGCCTGGTAACGTTTTCGATAATCCGCCAGAGCCTGCTCGGCGGGCCGGCCACCACCTACCACCTGATTCTTGGTCGGACGCCAACCGAAGCTACAAACCAAGATGCCATTCGGCAAGAGAGCCAGTTGCGGCGCCAACCCCAGGGTTCGCAGCGATTCCGGTTTTCCCCAGCTCTTGCCTCCATCCATGGATCGCGCTTGACACATAGGCCCAAAGCGCCCGGTTCTCATGACAGCCAATAACTCCCCGCTGCCGAGATCAACCAAGCCAGGCTCACAAAAGCTTTCCTGTCCCGTTTTGCCGTCATAGGCGACGGTCGATAGATAATTCCAGCGACTCCCACCGTCGGTCGACGCCAACAAGTAAGTGCGGTACTTGAACCACTTCTCGCCTTTGCTGGCGACAAAGCCTTCCATTGGCACCTTGTCCCCGGCGAAATTGCCGTAGTTCCCTGCCAGCAGCGTGCCATCGGCCAATTCCAGCATTGGACCGCTGATGGTCAGGGTTTCAACTTTCGTTTTTGCGTCGTCCCCCGTCATCGGTGCCCACTCCGGAACTGACAGCTCAACGTCATCCCAACGTGGCTGTGGTGAAGCCGGAGACTCTAAGTCTTCAAGACGTTTCAGTATCCGGCGCTTGCCCGCAAAGACGCCGGCGCGTTGAGTTGGGCGAGTTCGTCCATCGAGCAGGAAAAAAGATCCGTCGCGACGCTGCAGGACATGGCCGGAAAGAGGTGGCTGTGTCATCCAAGTAACGCCTCGATCCTTCGACCGGAGCGAATTTTCCGCACCACCCATCCACAGAGATCCATCTTTCAACTGCAGCAGTGGGCCGCCATGCCAGAGCTCTGAACTGGCGCCATACACAATCACTGGATCGCCTACCTGGACACCCAACTCGGCGGATGCGACGCCAGGCCAGCAAGACGGCTGAATCACCAGAATCGCGCCCACAGTCCGAAGCAAAACAGTCAGTCGGTTTTTCACAGCGGTTCTTCCTTTCTTGACGTCTCGGTCATATCTCAAGCATTCGGAATGACTCACTATAACTCACTATATGAAGTTAAGTGCTTCTGCGCGACGGTACGGGGATTTGTTCTGGTTGTATGAAGAGGGCGCGTGGGAACGCCGTCCTCCGACGCAAGTTATGGAAGCCGCGACGGAGCGCGCGTTCCACCTGGGATATCAAGGCGGCAGCCCTTGGCTCGTTAGCGGGCAGGAAGTTCCCAATGGGCATTGTCGTCGATTGGAAACATCGGACGCGGAACGCGGTTGAAATCGTAGTTGCGAAGATTGTACGACACCACGCCCGGGCAGTCGGCGCGGATGACGGCTTTGGCAACATGGCCATAGGTCACCTTAAAGCCAATGCCGGTCTTGAGTGTGACGACCTTGGCTTCGAATGGCTCGATTCCCACCTTGCGAAACACGGAAGGTTGGGGGCCCATAATTTCGCGCTCCGTTAGGACCAACCGAACATTCTGGATGCTCAAGCAGACAATGCTTCCCGTTTCCGCCATCGGCTCAGCGATGAACTTGCCGTCGTTTGTGATGGGTCCTTCAGTGATACACAGAATCTCTCCAGTCACCGTCAAAGGTGAGCAGTAGCGGGTGTCACGCTTCCCACCGACACGCAAAGTCACGGTATCCCCAACCCGATGCGACTTGAGTCGCGATACGGCTTCAGGGTCAGGCAGATGGGCCAGAGCCAGTCCGTTCACTTCGTGGCACATCTCCAGCAAAGCCGCAAGCAGCACCGTGTTGTCGCCGGGAGCTCCGCTGCCCACCGTGTCGGCCGAGTCGGTAATGAGAATTGGAAATCCTTTCGCCAGGGCCGCTTGTCGCACGGCCTCATGCGGCGTGACCATCGGTTCCGGAAGCAGACGGAACCTCGCCTCCCAGCAGGCTTGCGCGAGTTCACGGGCCAGCCGGTCGGCAAGAGCCACATCGTGATTCGTTACGACAACCGCTGCCCAACCTTGTTCCGGCACGTTTTGCCAGGGATAACTGGGGCACAGCGAAGCCGCAATGACATTGTCGATCCGGTCCCAAGCAATGAATTTGTCGAACAGCTCCTTCAGGGCGCCAGACTTGGTTCCATCGTCGGGCGGAGGCAGCAGCAGCGGTATCTTGACCATGGCAGTAACTGGCCGTAACTTGCCAGCCAGCGTGTCGAGCAGAATGTTTGCGGCGCGCACACCCGTTTCGACGACATCGACGTGCGGGTGGGTTCGATAGGCAACCACCGCAGTGGACAAGTCGAGCATTTGTCGCGTCAGCACGGCGTGGCAATCCAAGGTCAAGATCACTGGAACGCCGGGTCCCAACTCTTCACGAAACACGTTGATGAGATGTCCGTCCACGTCGGCGATGGCCGCACCTGCCATGGCCCCATGCGGAGCGAAACAAATACCATCCAGCTTCCCAGCCTCGCGCAGACCGCGACGCAGACTACCCTCCAGAAAGCCGACGGCATCGCTGCTGAGATGACCTGCAATCCACGTTTCCGCGCTGATGAGCGGAACAATCTCGATGTGGCGATGCTGCCTCAGAACTTCGGCAAAACCCGCCACTTCGTCGCGGCGCTCGCTGTGCTCGAGGATGTCTCCACCGAAAGCCGTCCTACCATGCCGCGTGAAATCTTCTGCCGTCACATCGCGAATGCAAAAGCTGTTGGACTCGTGCCAGATGCCGCCGATGCCAATTCTGAGTTTCTTGGACATTTGTTTTCTTAGTCCCACGGGAGACTGTAGCGCAAATCCCGCGTTTTGCCTGGATCTGCACACGGTCCAGGGTCCGCGCAACCGCCAGCGACGACTCGTCCGAGCCCGGGCTCGTCAACCCCTGGCACGAAGGTGTTTTGACAACACGCTGGCAATTGCGTGTAGACTAGATCGCATCCCCCAAATCGCGTGTGCGCCGGGGAGGCAGGCCCAATCCACAGTTCTGGCCAACCTAACGCAGGAGACACGATGGTGCGAAAGTCGATGCCGCTGAGTGGAGCCGCTTGGTCGTTTGTGGGAGCCACTCTGCAAGAGTCGGTCGCTCTTTACCGAGCACTGGGGATCCCTGCCGTGGATCTGATCGCGTTGCCTGGATCCGTTCTCGATTCGAGCGCTGTGATTCGCCACCCCGCTCAAGAGGCCAGACGCATCATCCGTCTAAAAGCTCAAGTAGCAAACTTAATTTTCTGTTTCTCAGCCAACTTCTTCGAGAGAGCTCTGAACCATCGGGATCCAGCCATACGCTCGACCAATGTAACCCACTTTGCCTCGGTCGCGGAGTTTTGCCAACGTTGTTCGATCCCATCGGTGACTCTCCTGCCTGGAGTCTTCCAGACGGGATGGAGCCGTGCGAAGTCGCAGGCTGTCTCGGCTCAGGCACTCAATGAACTCACCGAGATCGGCGCTCGGCACGGAGTCATCGTTGCCTTCGAAGCGCACACAGGATCGATTCTGGAATCTCCCAAGGACACACTCGATTTCCTCCAAGCCAACCCACAACTGCGGCTCACCTTGGACTACTCCCACTTCGTGTATGGCGGCCACTCGCAGCCGGATATCGATCCGCTAGTCCCATACGCTGCGCATGTTCACTTGAGGCAGGGTGCTCCGGGAGTCCTGCAGTCGCGCTGGGATAGCGGAAGCATCGACTTCGTTGCGCTGCTTCAGAAACTGAAAGCTGCGCGCTACCCAGGCTACCTAGGGATCGAATACGAACACGATGCCTGGCTCGACCTGGACCGGATCGACGTCATGACCGAGACGATCAAAATGCGCAATCTGGTGCGCTCGACCGCAGCCTCCGCGAAGCTGTGAACAATTCGTTCCACTGACCTGCGATTCCGCCAGCGGACGGCGCCAGCAGTTTCCCGGGAACATCATTCCGTCGAGCCGAGTCGATGCAGTGGCGAAACGGTTACTCCAATTTGCGCCGCCACCGCAAAACGAGTCTGCTCCCTACGGCCAGATCAATACGACGGTGGCTAGAAACCGCACGCGCTCCGACGACCAATTCCACGTTCGCATCGATCACAAGCTGTCGGAGAACACCAATATTTTTGGCCGCTATTCCTACTTCGACTCTCCCATTCTGGATTTTTTAGGATACGCTCCCGTGAGCACTCAGACTATTCAGTGCTCCGGAAACAGGAGGACCCATGAGACGCCGCAGAAGGTGGTCCACTGCACTGCTGGCTATTTTGTGGAGTACAGTCCCGTTGTCGGCTGCGGACGACGCCGCCAGACGAGAACATTTTGAAAGCAAGATTCGTCCGGCACTCGTGCAACAGTGCCTGGCCTGCCACAGCGGAGAATGGCCGCAAGGCAGCTTGAGGCTCGACTTCCGTGCTGGCTGGGAAACTGGAGGCAAGGCGGGTCCAGCCATTGTGCCCGGGGAACCTGGGAAAAGCCCGCTGATCCGAGCGATTCGCCACGAAGCGGGTATGACGCCCATGCCGCTAGGCGGCACCAAGCTTCCACCCGATACGATCGCTGCCTTCGAAGAGTGGGTCCGCGCGGGGGCATTCGACCCGCGCGAGAAGCCTGGCGTTGCCGCACCAGCCGCGCCGGCATCGAAGCCATGGGAAGAGACCTACAATGAACGCCGGAAGTGGTGGAGCCTGCAGCCAGTATCTCGTCCGCCAGTTCCCTTGGTGAAGCAGCCGCTCTGGTCAAGCCAATCCGTGGATCGCTTTATCCTGGCCAAGATGGAAGCCAGCGGCTTGACCCCTGCGCGGCGGGCCGACCGCGTCACGCTGCTGCGGCGTCTGAGCTTCGTGCTGACAGGCTTGCCACCGACTCCAGAGGACCTCGAGTCTTTTCTAGCCGACCGGGCCCCGCGGGCCTACGAGAGACTCGTCAACCGGCTGCTTGGGTCAGTTCACTTCGGTGAGCATTGGGCACGCCATTGGATGGATGTCGTTCGCTATAGCGACACTTACGGCTACGAATCGGAGATCCCGGCCAAAAACGCTTGGCGATATCGGGATTACCTGATCCGGGCGTTCAACGAAGAGGTTCCTTTCGACCAGTTCGTGCGAGAGCACATCGCCGGAGACCTTTTGCCCAACCCACGCATCGATGCTTCCAGCCAAATCAACGAATCGCTGGTCGGGACGATGTTCTACCAGATGGGGGAAAAGCGCGAAGGCGACAGCCTGCAGTTCAACGGAATCCACCAGGAGATGGTGCACAACAAGATCGATGCGTTTTCGAAGGCTTTCCAGGCCATGACGTTGGGTTGCGCGCGCTGCCATGAGCACAAGTTGGATGCCGTGTCGCAGCGCGACTACTACGCCTTGGCGGGAGTGTTCATGAGTTCGCGCTGGATCTCGAACACGCTCGACACTCCGGAGCGCAATCGGGCGCCGCTACAGAGGCTTGCCGCGCTCAAGCCGAAAATTCGCCAAGCGGTGGCGCAGTGGTGGCTGGAGTCGGCGGGTGAAATTGCAAAGCGGCTCGAGGCCGTGGAGCCGGAAACAGAGAAAAAGACCCAGGAAGAGAAGAAACCCGAGGGCAAGCCGCCGGAACCGGAAAAAGACAAGAAAACGCCCCTCGAGGATCCTCTCTACATCTGGTTCGAGCTGAAGGCTGCGCAGGAAAAGGGAGAGAGCGTTTCGGCAGCTTGGCAGAAGCTTGCCGAAGAATATGCGTCCGCCCGCAAGCAGCGAGCGGAGGCGAACGCTCGCGAATACGTCCCAATCGTTGACTTTGCTAAAGGCTTGCCTGCGGGTTGGTCCATCGATGGTGTCGGGCTTCGCCAGGGTCCCGTTGCCAGCGGCGAATTTGCGGTTGCGCTCGAAGGTTCCTCCGCAATCCACATGCTGATGCCTGCAGGCTTGTTCACTAATGCGCTCTCGCCTCGCCTGAATGGCGTTGTACGCACACCATTCCTGAGCCACACGAACGGCAAGCGGCTCAGCATTCTGGTGGCGGGTGGCAACCTCAGCACGGTGAGTCAAATCGTCGATAACGCCTTCATGACGGAGCGGCAGGTTTACCTCAAGGCCATTCAGCCGCAATGGGCCAAGCTCTCTCTCGCCGCTGGCCAGAGCGGCGACATGCCCAAATCGAAGCCCGAAACCGAGGAGATGCGCGTCTGGGCTGAGGTTGCGACGAAAGCGTCGAACCCGAACTTCCCGCCGCGCATTGGTCTGATCAAAAAGGAGGCAACGTTCGAACAAGAGCGCGATTCCCGCAGCTGGTTTGGAGTGACACGGGTCGTCGAGCACACTGCTGAAAAACCACCGGCGGACGCGCTGGCGCGATTCGAATCGCTGCTCGCGGGCCCGCCCCCGGCTGATCTGGCCGGCGTTGCGGCTCGCTATCAGCGTTGGGGCAGCACCGCCATCGACGCCTGGGGCCGCAACCAGGCAAACGAAGACCATGTCTGGATCCTCAACTGGCTGATCAGTAGAAAGCTCTTGCCGAGCGAAATGGAGCAGCGCGAACCGGTGCGCCTGCTGGTCACCTACTACCGATCGATCGAGAGGCAGATTGCTGACCCGCAGACCGTTAATGGCATGGCCGACGTCGATCCAGGACGCGACTATCGCCTGAACATCCGTGGGGTCTATGAGGATCTTGGAGAGAGGGTGCCGCGCGGATATGTCAAGGTGCTATCGGGCGAGCGTCCGTGGCCGGCGCTTGAAAACAGTGGACGGCTTGAACTGGCCAACCTGGTCGCTAGCAACACCCATCCGCTGACGGCACGCGTGTTTGTGAACCGCGTCTGGCATTGGGTCTTCGGCACAGGCATCGTAGCCACGACCGACGACTTTGGCCACATTGGGGAAAGGCCTTCGCATCCGGAGCTGCTCGACTTCCTCGCCAGCGAGTTCGTCGCCAACGGTTGGTCGATCAAGAAGCTGCTGCGCTCACTGCTTCTCAGCGAAACGTTCAGGCAATCGGGCAGCATCTCCGCCAAGGCTCGCGAGGTGGATCCGCTAGACCGGCTGCTCAGTCACTATCCGCTGCGCCGGCTCGAAGCCGAATCGATCCGCGACTCGCTCCTGGCGGTTTCGTCGCGGTGGGATCCGGCGCTCTACGGCGAAACCATCGATCCGCCCCGCACGAAGGAAGATACCGACAAGCGCTTGTTTTCCGGCCCCTTGGACGGCAATGGCCGAAGGTCGATCTACATCAAGATGACGATCATGGACCTACCCAAGTTCCTGGCAACTTTCAACCAGCCATCGCCGAAAGTGCCCACGGGCCGGCGCGACAAGACGAACTCCCCTGCCCAGGCCCTGGCGCTCTTGAACGACCCGTTTGTTGCAAGCCAAGCTGAGTTCTGGGCCAAGCGTCTGATCGAGCAGCCGCACCGCACGCCGCAGCAGCGGCTTACCGCCATGTTTCGCCGGGCGTTCGGCCGAGATCCCGAAGCCAGCGAGTTGGTGCGCTGGACCGGGATTGTGACCGGCTTTACTCAGCTGCACGAAGGCGATTTGGGTCGAAAGCTTGGGGAGCCATCGTCGTTCATGAAGTCGCTTGATGTGTGGAAGGACGTTGCCCACACTATGTTTAACGCCAAGGAGTTCATCTATGTCCGCTAACCTTTTCTATCCTCGCGTGCTGACGCGCCGCGAGTGGCTGCGCCAAGCATCGAATGGGTTCGGTATGTTAGCTCTCTCAAGCTTGTTAGCGGAGAGCGCTCGTGGCGTGACGCACCATGCCGCCAAGGCCAGGAGCGTGATCCTATGCTTTATGGATGGCGGGCCCAGCCACGTGGACACTTTCGATCCGAAGCCGCTGCTCAAGAAACACCAAGGCGAACAAATCGGCACGGCTGCGGTGTCCAGCAAGTCGCAGTCATCGCCCGATCGCGTGTGGTTGGGCAGCCCTTGGGAGTTCCGACAATATGGCCGGGCCGGGATATGGGTCAGCGACCTATTCCCTTATCTGGCTTCCATGGCCGATGAACTCTGCGTCATCCGTTCGATGGTCGGCCAGCAGCCGTTGCATGGCCAACAGAATCTCCTGCTCCACACCGGCCGCGTGATTGGGGGCGCGCCTAGCTTTGGGGCATGGGTCTCGTATGCCTTGGGAAGTCCCAGCGACTCCTTGCCGAACTATGTCGTGCTCAGCAACGAAGTGATTCCCAATGGCGGCACTGAAAACTACGGCAGCGCTTTCCTGCCCACCTCTCACGCGGCGACGATGTTGCGCGCCCAGGGCATCCCGATGGATAACATCGCGCCGTTCGACTTGCCCGCCGTACAGCGCCTCAAGCTCGACTTTCTTCGAGACCGGGATTCAGCCTACGCGCGCAGCACGGGAGATGACGCCATCGATTCTGCCATCAAGAACTACGAGATCGCATCCCGCATGCAGACTTCGATCCGCGAGCTCACCGATGTCGGTGGCGAAAAGGAGAAGACGCGCCATCTGTACGGCGTGGACCAGGCGAACGAGTACAAGCGCTCTTACAGCCTCCAGTGCCTGCGAGCTCGCCGTCTGGTGGAGGCCGGTGTTCGTTTTGTTGAAGTGAACTGTCCAATGGACCATGCCAACAACTCGCCGTGGGACCAGCACTCGAACCTCAAGAAGTACCACGAGACGAACGCGATGTATACCGACCAGGGGATTGCCGCGCTGATCGAGGATCTCAAACAGCGTGGCTTGCTGGATTCGACGATCGTGGTTTGGGCGGGCGAAATGGGCCGCACACCGCACACGAAGCAGATCACCGAAACTGTTGGACGCGATCACCACGTCAACGGCTACAGCATTTTCGTCGCTGGCGGTGGCTTCAAAAAAGGGTTCACCTACGGCTCGACCGACGAGTTCGGCAACGCAGTCGCTGAAAACCCACTCACCGTTCATGACCTGCACGCCACAATCTTGCACCAGCTAGGACTGGATCACCGCAAGCTCACCTTTCGATTTGGCGGGCGCGACATCAGCCTGACCGACGTTCACGGCCAAGTCGTGCGCGAGCTACTGGCGTAGCGCCGAGCCGGGAACAGAACATCGCTCATCCTGCAGATCCTGCGTTTTGAGCAGGAGCGCGAAAGAGAATACCGCTCGAGCCATCGGGCAATCCCAATACTTCCTCCCGCTTTTTCTGACTCGCCATGCCGAGACCTTGCTGTTGAGCACTTCGGGCTCCGGACGCTTGCGCTGCACTGGCGCTCAAAACCGCCGAGTTTTCACCGTTCGATTGGCTAAGAACACCCGACCTCCAAAACCTGCTTGACAGTCCGCTGCCCAGTAATTCACCCTGTTGCACACGACAAACCGATGCAGGACCACGAGGAGGGTTCGATGCGAGGCTTGAAATTGAGTGTCTCTCTCTCTATTGCCAGCTTGTGTTTGCGAACTGCGTTGCTCACTGGCCAGACGATCACAGGCACCATTACGGGCGTCGTTTCTGACCAGAGCGGCGCCGGAATTCCGCAAGTGGACCTGGCTGCCAAGAACACGCAAACCGGTTTCGTCTACCGGGCGGTCGCCAACGACAGCGGGTCTTACCGAATCGCGCTGTTGCCGCCTGGCGTCTACGATTTGACGGCCACCAAGGCGAGTTTCAAAAAAGCGACGATCACTGGGATCGAAGTGAAAGTGGACGTCGTTGTGGCCAAGGATGTGTCTCTTGAGGTGGGTGAGCTCACTGAGACAATCAGCGTCGAAGCCAACATCAACGTGGTGGAAACAGAAAGTCCATCGCTGGGTGCCGTGGTCCAGGAGCGACAACTGACTGAGCTTCCGCTGATCCAAAGAAACTTCCTGAAACTCGCCAGTATCACGGCCGGAGTGATGCCTCAGCCCACGCAAAACGGCGAGGCGCCCTACGCTCGCCGGCCGGACTACCAGATCGCGGTGTCGGGAGAGCGGCACACGTCGACCAACACCCTGTTCGACGGAATACCCAGCAAAGAGTTCTATATTGGCGCCAACGCTGCCGTGCCTCCGGTGGAGTCCATCGCCGAGTTCAAAGTGCAGCACGGCTATTTCGCCGGTAGCACGGACAATGCTTCGGTAGTCAACGTGGTCACCAAGTCTGGCACCAACGAGATTCATGGCGCTGTTTGGGAATTCCACCAAGACCATCACCTAAACGCACGAAACTTCTTCTCTGCTGGGAGGCCCCCCAGTCTGCAGAACAAGTTTGGTTTCGCCGCAGGCGGGCCTGCAATTAAGAACAAGCTGTTCTGGTTTGGGTCTTACGAGGGGCACCGCGAGCGCGTCGACTCGACGAGCCGAGGCCAGGTGCCGGAAGTGGGTTGGCTCAGCGGCGACTTTTCGAATGTTTCGACCCAGATCGTCGATCCGCTAAACGGCCAGCCATTTCCTGGCAACCGAATCCCAAGTTCGCGGTTCGATCCGTTCGCGAAGAAGTACATTGAACTCGGTTTCATCCCTCTGCCGAACGCGCCGGGGCAGACGTTCAATTTCTTGGGCATTACGGGCCTGGTGAGAAACGATGACACTTACCTGGCTCGAATGGATTACGCCCATTCGGATTCAGACAAGTTTTTCGGACGTTACTCGCAAACCGAATCGCTGGTGAGCAATCGAAACCTCTTCACGCCGTTGGCCAACGGCGAGTTTCCGCTGAATAGCTATAACGCCGGCGTCGATTGGGTCCACATCTTCAGTCCCACCCTAACGCTGAATGCAAAAGCGGGCCTCAACCGTGTATTGGGAGTCGGCTCGGCAAAGCGGCCACCAGGCC
>VFZK01000057.1 GCA_016871215.1 Acidimicrobiia bacterium
GGACACTGAATAATCTCGCCAAGATGGTGGCCCTCCGTGTGGCTAGGGCTAACCGAGGCTGGGAGGATTATTGGTCAGAAATCGGGCGACAAGCAGCGTGAAATGACTGCCATTTTTAATTACACCCCTTTACCGGAACCTTGAGGAAACGGCGCGTTATCGGTCCGGTGTGGTGCGGCTTGCCATGCAGGCCGGAGAGTACCGGGAGGAGCGGCGGTTTTTGATGAAGGATGATGCGGTAGCGCCGGCCGCCATCGATTCAACCTTGATGCAAGGCTTGCCCGGGAATCTCGAACTGGTTCGCGCTGAAGCAGTGACTCCCGCCGAAATCGCGCTAGCGTTGCACGAGACGCTTCTGAATCCGTTGCGACGCCGCGATGAGACGCTTTCGCTGACCCGCCGAGAGGATCCCTACGAAGTGACCCCGCTGCTGAAGACAGACAACCGCTACTTCCTGCAGATCGACGAGCCTGCTGCTGCAGCCGAGGATCCCAAGGAACGCCGGCAGCGAGAAAAGCAACAACTGTTGAATGAGCTGGCGGCAGAACTCCAGTCGCTAGGGGCGACGGCGATGATCCAGTGCCATTCGCAGCGGAGCGATGCGGATGGGTACGTGCGTGCGCACCATGGCTTTTTGGTGAGTTCCCGCAACGCCGGCCTGGATCGCCTGAAGCAGATCCTCCAAAGTCAATACAATCGGCTGTACCACGGGGGCCGGGCCGCAAGCTGGAGACGCGTTGAAGGGAGCACGGAGGTTTTGGGCACCCTTGCCGAGGTGGCGCTGGAGTCCAAAGGCGGCTCGTTGGCTATTGGGAATTCGGCTGCATTCGTGCATAGCTTGCTGAACTCTGCTGCCATTCCTCTACCTTCCAACCGCGCCGTGCACTACTACGCGCGCCTCGATCTCAACCAGCTGCGACCTCGCTACGGAGCGCTTTTCCAGTGGCTCGATTACCCGGGAGTGGCGCGCAATCCAAGCCAGCCGCCTCCTTTTTTTTCGGCCAACCTCGGAAGCTTGCTGGCGGCGCTGGCACCGGTGGAGACTGTGGCTGTACAACACTGGATGGAGAGCCGCACGCTTTACGAAGAGGTGATTTATCGAGGCCAGTTGTAGGATTGGCTGTGCTGCAGCCACGTCCTGTCGTGTGGCATCGGAAGAGCCATGTCATTCGAAAAGATTGTTGAAGACCAGATTCTGAAGGCGATTGCCGGCGGAGCGTTCGACAACTTGCGAGGGAAGGGAAAGGCGTTGGAGCTGGAAAGCTACTTCCAGACGCCGGAATCTCTGCGCATGGCTTACTCCATGCTGAAAAGCGCAGAGTTCGTGCCGGAAGAAATCCGACTGATGCAAGAGATCGGCGCGGCCAAAGAAGCTCTGAGTTCGTGCCGGGACGCAAATCTGGCGGCCCAGTTGGAACGTGACATTCGGGACAAGGAACTGCGGCTGAGCGTCCTGCTGGAGCGACAACGACGGCGGGAAAAATGAACGAGCTCGCTGGCGGTACCCGAAACGGGCGAGCTCTGGCTGTCATTCCGGCAAGCGAAGCGGGAGCGGGAATGACTCACAGCTTGGGCTGCAAAGACAAGACGGCAAGACCCGGAGCGCGAGAGGACTGGTGCACTCCCAAGCGGGGGAACCTGCGAGATGTACGCGCTCCGCGCAGCGTCGTGGAGTGCGGCAGTCTTCTGCCGCTTTGGCTGAGAGGTCGCCGCCAGCGCCACGGCCCGTTGCGGCAAGCCGTTACTCAACCGGGCCGCGCAGTCTTGGGGCCCCAGGCATGCCGCGGGCGAGCCATACGACAGGGGCTTTGTGCCTTGGTTACAGGGACTGAGACGAGAAACGCCATGTTCCGCTGTTCCGAGTTCATCACGATTGTCGCACTGAGCGTCGTTTTGGCGGCGTCCGGCGACGCGCAGGCTCCGGGAACAGCGGGCACCGAGCTGCCATTCGACAAAATGAGCAAGGCCGACCTGAACAACTATCGGGTGCGCCTGTCGACTTCGCTTGGAGACATCGAGATCGACTTGTTTCCCCATTTCGCACCAGCGCACGTTCGGAACTTTCTGAACCTGGCGAAACTGGGCCTCTACGGCGGTACGGCCTGGCACCGGGTCGTGCCGAGATTCGTGATTCAAGGAGGAGAAATTGGCACGCGCCTGCCACCCGTCTTGATGCAGGATCGTGCCCAATTCGTTCGCCGGATGAAGCCGGAGTTCAACCGGCTGGAGCATGAAGAGGGCACGGTTTCGATGGCTCGGGCCGAGGCCGAAGATAGCGCCGAAACCTCGTTCTTCATCTGCTTGGCCCGGCAGAAATCGCTCGACGAGAAATACACGATCTTCGGCAAGGTGGTTTCCGGAATGGAAGTCGTGAAGAAGATTGCCGCGGTGAAGTTGGGCAAGAACGATCAACCCAAGAAACGGATCGACATTCTGCGGGCGGAAGTACTCGGGACGGCGCCTTAGGCTGAACCGTTCGGCAGGACGGTCCTGCTCTCTTCAAGATCCCGTCAAAGTTTCGTAAGTCCTTGAGCCGAGGTCGAGCCGTTGCGAACGCACGGGCCACTGATTTCGCTCACGCAGCTGTTCAGTAGCCCGACCGTAAGGGAGGGCTCGCGGCTTTGGCGCGAGACCCTGCAGCTTCCTTGGCATGATCTCATTGATTCAGCTCATGGCAGAGCGTGCACGAAACCGACGCTTGACTCGCTTTGTGGCAGTCGACGCACGCTTTCATTGAAATCTCCCGCTCCTTCCACAGCAGCTCACGGCTGGCAACCGGCCCGTGGCATGTTTGGCAATCCTCCTTAGCGGCGGCTGCGTGAGCTTTGTGGCTGAAGAAGGCAAAAGAGGGGAGCTGATAAACGCGCGACCACGCAATCGGCTTTTTTGCTTGGGCGTGCTCGAAGAGCGACCGAAAGGCAGGGTTGGAAGGGTCACGGTCCTCATGACACTTCAGGCAGTCGGCAGTTTGAGGAATTCCCGCTCGCTCGCCGTCGCCGCCAGGATGGCAGGCATTGCACTCTAATCCCAACTCGGCATGCCGTCTGTGGCTGAACTCGACGGGCTGCTGAACGGGTTCCGGTGGCTGGGGACTCGTCGAATCCTTCTCCTGCGCGATGGCCTGCAATCCGGCCAGTAGCAGGGTGCCGCCAAGAATCGTGCATGCGATGAGGCGTGTCTCATTCACGGCAACGTGTAGGCGATGAGGCTGTCGCTGTAAGTCTTGTTGTACTTGTTCCCGCCACCCGCCGCAATCACGACGAACTGCTTGCCGCTGTTCTTACCTCGAAACGTCATGGGTGTCGCGTGGCCGCTGGCGGGCAGGCGCGTCACCCACAGCTCCTTGCCGGAGTCTTTGTCGAACGCCCGAAAGCGGCTGTCGTTGGTGGCCGCGATGAAGACAAGGCCGCCCGCGGTGACGATCGAGCCCCCCAGATTCGAGGTGCCTGTCGGAGGAATCCCACGCTCCAGCAGGGCATCGATCACACCCAACGTCGAACGCCACCGGAACGTCCCGCTGTTCAGATCGATGGCCGTCAGAGTTCCCCAAGGAGGCTTCTGGCAGGGATACTGGTTCGAGTCCCAAAAGCGCCCTTGCGGGATGCCTCGAGAAACATAGGCTGCTGGGGACCCTTCCCGTCCCTTGACCATTCTGAGAACTTGGCCAACATCCATCGAATTCACGAAGAGCCAATTGTTGGCTGGATCGTAGGAAGCCCCGCCCCAGTTTGCGCCACCGTTCGTTCCAGGAAACAAGACCGTCGTT
The DNA here is from genome assembly GCA_016871215.1 of Acidimicrobiia bacterium. Classification (GTDB taxonomy): domain Bacteria; phylum Acidobacteriota; class Terriglobia; order Versatilivoradales; family Versatilivoraceae; genus VFZK01. The sequence goes on from VFZK01000057.1 coordinate 3,767, forward strand.
TCCAGCCCCTGTGGCTCGAAGAAAGCACCGAGCTTGGCTCCTTCGATCATTTGCAGACATTCGGATCGAGATTCCGGTGTGACGCCGGTGACTTCCTCTCGTGTCATTACGTGGCGGGCGAAAGGCGGTGGCTTGACGGGATAGGGTTGCGTCGGCCAGGCGGCTTCGCCTGGCACTTGGCTGGCGGGAACGGCGCGTTCTTCGATGTCGAACAGAGGTTTGCCTGTCAAGCGGTCGAAGAGAAACAGAAGTCCCATCTTGGTGACCTGAGCCACCGCGGGAAGAGCGGTGCCGTTGCGCCATACGGTGACGAGGTTTGGCTGGGCCGGTAAATCCCAGTCCCACAGGTCGTGATGAATGACCTGGCAGTGCCACAGCCTTTTGCCGGTGCGAGCCTCCAGGGCAACGAGGGAATTCCCGAAAAGGTTCTGCCCCTTGCGTTCGCCACCGTACCGGTCGGGCGACGGCGAGGTGACGGGCAGGTAGACGATGCCTCGTTGGGCGTCCAGGCTCATCGTTGTCCAGACGTTGGTCCCTCCGCGGTCAATCCAGGAGTCCTTCTCCCACGTCTCGTTTCCGAATTCTCCCGGCCGCGGCACCGTGTGGAATTGCCAGACGAGTTTTCCCGTCCGCGCGTCGAAGGCGCGCACGTCGCCAGCCGGGCCGCGTGGCTCGCCGTCGGCGACCAGCGAACCCGCAATGACGAGGTTCTCGAAGATCACGGGAGGCGAGGTGAGCCCGCAAACACGATTTGGAAATCGGTCGGCAACGCCTGCGCGGAAGTCGATCCACCCACCTTGGCCAAACTCCAGCGCTGGCTGGCCGGTGCGCGCGTCTAGGGCAAACAATCTTCCATCCAAAGTGCCGAGAAAAATGCGCTGCTGGTTTGCGCCGCGCCAGTAGGACACACCGCGGCTGATGAAGAGGCTATAAGGCCGCTCTTTGTCGAGCTTAGGGTCGAAACTCCAAAGCTCTTGGCCTGTCTCGGCCAAGAGCGCTACGGCTCTGCCAAAGGGCGTCGTCAGATACAAAATGCCATCCACGACCAGCGGCGTGCATTCGAAGGCGGTGCGGACAAGAAATGTGCTGCCATCGCTGATCTCTCCGGTGTGATACGTCCAGGCGATTTTCAGACGAGACACATTTCCCTTGTGGATCTGCTTCAGTTCCGAATACTTCGAACCGCCTGCATCGCCGCCGTAGAAGGGCCATTCCTGCGATCGGCCCTCAGCGGCACAGAAGCAGAGCAACAGCAGCAATCTGGTCAGGAAGAAACGGAGCATGGTGTGCCCATCCACCGTCTTGGGTCCTAACTGCATTGACGAACGACGGACGAGAACCGTCGCCAATCGCAGGAGTATAAGGCACACGGTCCTGATCGTCACGCGCGAAGACAACGAATCCCACGGATCGCGAGCCGTCCCTCATGGTCTCATGGTCGGGCTACTGAACAGCAGCGTGAGCCAAATCTGAAGCGCTCGCGTAAGCAAGGGCTCGACCTCGACTCAAAGACTTACGGGACTTTGACCGGGCCGTACCACGAATCCAAACCCGTGGTGGTGGCTGTCCTGAACACTCCACCTCAAATTGACCCAGTTTATCCAACCGTGTCACGCGTTCTCATTTGCCAGGCCCTGTGCTATCATCACGCGTCATTTGAACGACAATGGTCAAAGAGAGTTCCTCGAAGCTGCAATCGTTTCCGTTGCAGGAGACTGCCAATTTGGAATCCGGGAAACCCTCGCCTGCCTCCCCAGAAGCGGTTACCAAACTGAAGACCGCGCTGCGGCTGAAGGATCGAGAGATTGACATCCTTCACCGCATCAGCGAAGCAGTGAGCGGAAGCTTGAACCTGGAAGACGTGCTCCGGCACATTATCGAGTTGGTAGGGCAAGCCACCCGCGGCGATGCCTGCCTGTTGTATTTGCTCGACCGGACCAACGAAGAGTTGGTGCTACGGGCGTCGAAGAATCCACATCCTCGAATCATCGGACGCATCAAGATCAAACTGGGCGAAGGGATCACGGGATGGGTTGCAAAGGAAAAGCTACCCGTAGCGATTCCGCGTGATGCCTTTAGCGATCCCCGCTTCAAGGTTTTTCACAACCTGCCTGAAGATCGCTACCACGCTTTTCTGTCTGTTCCCATCATCAGCAAGAACGAAGTGATTGGCGTTATCAACGTGCAGCACCGGCGGCCGCACCGCTACTCATCCGTGGAGAAGGCCTTGCTCGTCACGATCGCTTCGCAAGTTGGCGGCGCTATCGAAAGCGCCCGGCTGTACGAAGAAGCCAGAAAGAAGGCGATGCAGATCGAGACGCTGTCGAAAGTGAGCAAGACGATCGCGTCGAATCATTACCTGGACGACATGCTCCATCTCATCGTCTCGATGATGGCAGAAGCGATGAGTTCGCCTATTTGTTCAATCATGCTGCTCGATGAGAAAAAGGAAGAGCTGGTTATCAAGGCGACTCAGGCGCTCAGCCACACCTATTCCAGCAAGCCGAATATTCAGGTTCACAAAAGCTTGTTGGGCCGGGTGGTGCTCGATCGCAAGCCGCTGTTGATCCGGGACGTGACGCTTGAGAAAGGCTACTCGCATCCAGAGCTGGCCAAGCAGGAAGGGCTTCGCTCGCTGGTTTCGGTTCCGCTGATGATCAAGAACTCGGTGATCGGAGTCTTCAACCTCTATACCTCGCAGGAGCGGCAGTTCTCGAACGAAGAGATCCAACTCATTTCGACGGTGGCCAATCAGGCGGCTGTTGCGATCGAAAACACAAAATTGATGGCCGACACGCTGTCGATGCAGGAAGCGTTGCAGACGCGCAAGCTCGTCGAGCGGGCCAAGGGGATTCTGATCAAGGAAGAGCACATCTCTGAAAACGAAGCCTACCGGCGCATTCAGCAGAAGAGTATGAAGCTCCGGAAATCGATGCGAGAGATCGCCGAAGCGATCGTCCTGGCGGCAGAGATCAAGATGTAGACGACCAGGATTTCGGAGGCTGGCCAGTTTTGGAATGCGCCAGTCCTCTGGCGCCGTTCTTCCGGCTGACGACTAGGCCAGGCTGCCGGACCGATTCGACGGCTCGCTTCCGACCGTTGTCCGGCGTGACAGGGACACTGGGATTGGCGCTGGTTCCCGTTTGCGCTTTAGAGCGTCTGTTACATTCGGTGCTTAGCTGCGTGGCCTGTGAGTGGCCAAAACAAAGCGCCAGAGGACTGCCGCACTCCAGGACGCTGCGCGTAGCGACTGACCGTTCGGAGGTTGGCCAGTCTTTTGCGATGCGCCAGCAACTCACCTTCGTGGCTGCTTGCCTTCGAGATGGATCGTGACGTCGACCAGAGCTTTGGGCTTGTCATAGGCAAAAGTCACATCCTTAGCCGTGAGCACAGGTGTCGTTCCCAACTCGTTCAGCGTCTCCAGACAAGCCTCGAAAGCACTCCTTCCGAGATATCCACGCGCAGATCTGCTAGCCGCTTGCTTTTCGGCGCGTCGAGCGATGTCTTGATCTCCACGTCGAGATACCCCAATGCAAGATAGGCTTCGCGAACTGCCAGAATCCCGGCGTTGATTCCCTCAAGGTAAACCCCCGGCTTTGCCGGGGGACTCACAAAGTTTGACAATTCCGGGAGTATGGTAGTTCTGCCGCTTTCAAGTTGGTGTCAGTCGGGCGAGGTCGGCGACGAGACCCCTGAACTGAGTTCGAATCGAAAAACAGGGCGCCACGAGCCATGCCGACGGAGACGCGGGCACTAGGCAGATTAGGTGCGAGAACATTGGCTTGCCCTTTGAAGGGCTGAGACCAGCCGCCTATGGCGGCTCACCCATCAAGCCTCCGGCTTTGCCGGAGGTCTTTTGACTTTGGCAAGGTTGGCAACGGCCTTGGGCTGGAGGCTGAGCATCGAAGCCACCAGGGTGTCGCGCAGCACCGTGGCGCCCATGATCTTGACAACGCCGAGCTGGTAGGCATTGTTCTCCCTGATCCGCAATAGCAAGGTCATGGTTCCGCTGCCGGAAGGGCCCAGGTCGAACTCGGGGGGATGGATCACCGCATTCACGTAGCCACGGTTGCGATAGAACGCCAACAGCATATTCGAAGCATGGGTAAGGCGATCATTGTCGTACGTGTCCATGAACTGCGGAGGCAGCTGAGCCGTCACCGTTCCGGCGTTGCGAAAGATCGCTCTCAGATCGCCGGCAGCAAAAGAGATGTTCCAACGAAACCGATGTTCTCTGGGGGCACTCTCAGCCCTGCTAACGGCCCCTGCTGGCCCTGTACACGAGAGGGAGCCAGCGGAAGGTGGAACTGCAACAGCACGATGATCCACGGAATCAAACGGCTTGATCTTAGCCGGGGCTGGTCAGTCAAGAGCCTGCTATTCATGGTGTCACCTCGTTCTGGCGCAAAGCGCTTCGGTCAGCGAATGCCACTTCTGCCGTCCTGAGAAAGTCCAGCCAGCCACGCGACAGAGCGCGACATCTGGGCCGGCCCAAAGACTTCCAAGGCGGATACGTCGACAACGTCCGACGTTTGGCGGAAGGCGTCGCGGCCGGATTCAGGCCATCTTGCGCCGAAACCGCGTGTGGCATAATGACGGAATGGCAGCGATCGATTCCCTCGAAGAGAAACTCGCGGATATTCCCATCGATCCAGGAGTCTACCTCTACAAAGACTTGCAAGGGCGGATTATCTACGTGGGCAAAGCCAAGTCGCTGCGCAACCGCGTTCGCACCTACTTCCAGGAATCGCGCAATACGGATTTCAAGCTCGATCATCTCCTGGCCGAGATCGCGGACCTCGAGTTCATCGTGGTTGGCAACGAAATGGAAGCGCTGGCGCTGGAAAACAATCTAATCAAGCGCCATAAGCCGAAGTTCAATATCCTGTTGCGGGACGACAAGACGTACCCGTATATCAAGCTGACGCTGAACGAGCCTTATCCTAGAATCTTCGTCACCCGGCGTGTCAAGAAAGATGGGGCCCTGTACTTTGGCCCCTATTCCCCCGCCAGCCTGGCACATCGGACCTTCAAGTTGATGAGCCGGCATTTTCAGATCCGGACTTGTACGATCGACATCGATGGCACTCGCCCTCGCGTCTGCCTCGACTATCACATCAAGCGCTGCATGGGCCCTTGTGTCGCGTCGATCTGCAGCCGAGAAGAGTATGCCAGCCGCGTTCAGGACTTGAAGCTCTTCATGGAGGGCAAGCGCGCCGATGTCGTGAAACGCTTGGCCGTGAAGATGGAGGCCGCCGCCGCAGAAGAGCGTTTCGAGCTGGCGGCCCATTGCCGCGACACGATCCGAACGATCCTCCAGCTGGCAGAGCCACAGCGGATCGCTTCGAGCCAGGTGTCGAACGCCGATGTCTTTGCATTGCATCGCGAGCACTCGAAGGCTGCGGCCCAACTGTTCCATTTGCGCGGCGGCAAGGTCGTGGACCGGCGGGAGTTCTTCTGGGAAGACTTAAGGGGAAGCACTTCTGACGGTGAGATTCTTTCGTCTCTGCTGAAGCAGTACTACTTCAATTCGGAGTTTACGCCCGACGAGGTTTTTGTAGGGGCTGACTTCGAAGACCGGCAACCGCTGGAAGACTTTCTTTCCGAACGCAAAGGCAAGCGGGTTGAGATCAAAATCCCGCAACGGGGTGTGAAGCGAACGTTTGTCGACCTGGTCAGCCAGAATGCGAAGCTCTCGTTCGACCAGCGCTTTCGGGTGCTCAATCCTTCCGGCAGTGCCATTGGCGAAGGCCTGGCTAGCGCCCTGGGCTTGGAGTCGGCGCCGCGGCGCATCGAGTGCTTCGACATTTCCAACATCCAGGGTACCGACTCGGTGGCGTCCATGGTGGTTTGGGAAGACGGCCGAATGAAGAAGAGCGACTACCGCAAGTTCATCATCAAAAGTGTAAAGGGCGCCGACGACTTTCGAAGCATTCGTGAGGTGGTTTTTCGCCGCTACAAACGCTTGCAGGAGGAGGGAGGGCCCATGCCGGGCCTGGTGTTGATTGATGGAGGGCTCGGCCAGATCCACGCCGCCGCTTCGGCGCTGGAGGAGCTGGATTTGCCCACGCAACCGCTGGCCAGCATCGCCAAGAAAGAAGAGATCCTCTACGTCTTCGGCAGTGAAGACGATCCGGTGATCCTTGACAAGCACTCACCCGTGTTGCACCTCGTGCAGATGATTCGCGACGAGACCCATCGATTTGCGGTGACATTTCATCGCCAGCGCCGATCGAAACGCACTCTGGTCTCCGCCGTCTCGGCTATTCCAGGCATCGGCGCCAAGACCGCCCGCGTGCTATTGAGGAAGTTTGGCAGCGTCCAGTCGATCGAAGAGCAGAGTTTGGAGGCGCTCTCGCGGGAAATCGCTCCGCATCTAGCTCGTCGCGTCTACGACCATTTCCATTCACGCGAGCGGTCAAGGATTTGATCTCGCACCGGACTCGCAATTGGCCCAGCTGCATCGCGGATCGATTTGTAAAGAGTTGTTAACCGCTGCGTATTTGCGGATCGTCGTGGCGGGAAGTGTCCTAACATTCCAGCCAGCAGGCTACCAGGGCCGTCAGCGAGCGCGTTCATTGCGACATTCTGATGGCCTAAAAGAGGCCTGCCGCGGCCGGTGTAGGGACGGCTTTCCACGCGACCCGATCAAAGGCCGATTGGAAGCAGTGAGCAGGGCGCCTCTTGCCTCCGAAGGATCCAATGGAGATGTTGGCAGGACAATCGAGAGCTAGCCGTGAGCCGGAGAACTCCAGCCCGGCACTCTTGCTGGTCGACGACGATGCCGAACTCTGCGAGCTCATGGTCGAGTTCTTCTCGCAGCACGGCTTTCGCGTGGAATCGGTCCAGGACGGGCGCCGTGGATTGGCGCGAGCGCTGGAGAGGCGCTTTGCGCTGGTGTTGCTCGACGTCATGTTGCCCAGCCTGGACGGGTTCGAAGTGCTGCATCAGCTGCGCCAGCAAAGCAGTGTGCCGGTGATCATGTTGACGGCCCGCACCGAGCAGCAAGACCGGATCAGCGGACTCAACGCCGGTGCGGACGACTACTTGCCAAAGCCGTTCGGCCCGGAAGAATTGCTGGCCCGCATTCGGGCCGTGCTGCGGCGCACTCGTCAAGCGGGCCTGCGCTCAACCGGCATTCTGCAGGCGGGACGCTTCAAGCTCGACTCGGCTGCCCACCAGGTATGGCGCGAGGCGACGCGGCTGGAGCTGACATCGATTGAATTTGATATTCTAAGCCTGCTGATGCGTTCTGCCGGGCGAGCTGTGTCGCGCGACGAGATCGCCGGCGTTCTCTATCACCGCGAGGCTCTGCCTTTCGAACGAGCGATCGACGTGCATGTCAGCCATCTCAGAAAAAAGCTCGAGCACCAGGGGCAATCGGCCATCCAGACGATCCGCGGCGTCGGGTATCTGTTCTCTCCAGAACCGGATTCGACCGCGTGAAATCCATTCTTGCCAAGATCCTGCTCTGGTCGTTTGGAACGCTGCTGATCTCCCTGATTGCTTTTGCAGGGATTTCAAGGTTGCTGTCAGCGCGGGCATTTCAGCGAGGCGAGCTGCTGCGCAGCGCGCTGTCGGATCAGGTTGAGTTGGCCCGCCAGGCCTTCGAGACGGGTGGGCGCGAGCAGCTCACGTCCTTCTTGAATCGACTTCACTCCGTTCTTCCCAACGACCATTACCTCACCGACGCGGACGGCAAGGACCTGGTAACCGGCGAAGACCGATCCAGCCTGCTGGCCCAGGCACGGCCCCGACCGGGTCGGCCCGGCTTTGGCAGACCGGGCCCACGCAGACCAGGCCCCCCTGGCTTTGGCCGGGTCCGGCCAGTGATCGCTGCACCGACAGCGGACGGGCGCTACTGGCTGATAGCGGTGGTGCGGCGTCCGCCACTGGACCTTTGGAGTTTCGTTCCCTATTACCTGCTTGTGCTCCTGACCGTAGCGCTTCTGTGCTACATGCTGGCCATCAACCTGGCAAATCCCTTGCGTGCTTTGAGACGCACCGTCGAACAGTTCAGCCAGGGAAACCTTTCGGCTCGCGTAGGCTCGCGCAGCCCGGACGAAATCGGTCAGCTCTCCCGCGCTTTCGACCAGATGGCAGACCGCATTCAGACACTGCTCACGGCCGAGCGGCGGCTGCTGCAGGACACCTCGCATGAACTCCGCTCGCCGCTGGCGCGGCTTAGCTTTGCGGCAGAGCTTGTCCGCACAGCCGACGATCGGGAAGGCGCCGTGGCGCGACTGAAGAAGGAAATCGACCGGCTGGCTCATCTTGTCGGCGGGCTGCTTCAGGTGACACGGGTTGAAGCCGATCCGGCCTCCCTAAAATGGCACGTGCTGTCGCTGAACGGGTTGTTGCAGAACCTGGCTGAAGATTGCGCCATCGAAGCCGATGCCGCACGGTGTCGCATCGTGGTGCAAGAGCGCGAAGCGATCATGGTTAGAGCAGACCAGGAACTGCTTCGACGAGCGGTGGAGAATATCCTTAGAAACGCGATTCGCCATGCGCCTGCCGGGAGCGCCGTTGAAACGACTCTGGACTCTAGGCCTTCGGCACTCTCGCTATCGATCCGGGACTACGGTCCGGGGGTGCCCGAAGAGATGCTGTCGAATATCTTCAAGCCACTCTTCCGCGTCGACGGCGCTCGCGATGCTGCCCAGGGCGGAACTGGCCTCGGTTTGGCCATCGCGCAAAGGGCCATTTCCTTGCATCGCGGCGCACTGGTCGCGATCAACATGCATCCTGGTTTGTTGGTGCGGATCGACCTGCCGGTCGACTTGCGCGTTCCAGCGAACAGCGCCACCGTTAACATTTCTTAACGAACCTCGCCGCAACTCTCCGCTAGCATGCCTCATCAGAGGGTACGCAAGACAGGCGCCTGTCTTCAAGAAACAGAGTCCTTACCCGGGGTAAGATCTCAAACCAACGCTACGAGGTGAATACAATGAGAGGAAAAACAGCAAGGCAAGTCGCATTCGCGGTACTCTTCAGTGCAACGGTGGCTCTCGCGCAACGTCCTGGAGGGGTTGGAGGCGGGCCCGGTGCTGGCGGTCCAGAAGGCCAACGGGGCCCGGGCAGGAATCGCACCGATTTTCTGGCGACGGTTTTGGGTTTGACCGCCGCTCAGAAGACGCAAGCCACCGCAATCTTCGAAAAGGCACGGACAGCCAGCGCTTCTTTGCGAAAAAAGCTGGCTCAACAGGGGGCGGAGCTTCGAGAGGCTGCGACGTCTAACGCGGCAGAGATTGACATCGACAGACTGGCGTCGGCGCTTGGAGACACGTCGGGACTGCTGGCTGCGATTCACACCAAGAGTTTCGGCAATTTCTACGCGCTGCTCAGCCCTGAGCAGCAAGAGAAGCTGAAAGAGTTGCATGCGAACCTTAAAGCCATGAGGGGGCCGGGCGCGGGACTGTTCGTCGAGCCAGGACTCTGAGAGCTCTTCTGAGCTGGAAATCTGGCGGCCGCGATGGTTCGGGTTTGGATTAGTCACAAAGCGGAAAGAACGTCTGGCCGCCGGAGGCCTCACGTCGGTGCCACGAGGGAGTCGAGAGAGAGAATTGGACCTTGAGTTTTGTTTCTTCAGGGTTGTCAGTTCAAGCGCAGGCGGGGGCTAGGGTCGCACCTCGGCGTCCAGGGCAGAATCGACGCCTCGCAAACGGCCTCCCCCGATTCTTTCTGCGGCTGCCTTCTTTCGGCGGGGAGAGGGCAGCCGAGCTCTCTTTTGAGACATCCAATTTCGCCGAATTCCAACGGCGGTGGAGCCATGAACGCGAGCTCAGGCCGCCAGCAAAACACCTCGGCCGGCGAGCCGATCCCTCATCGGGATTTCGGCGTCTTTGGAGGGAGTGAACCTAAAGCCGGCCTGACTTCCACAGCACAAACTTCTCGAAGGTTTCGTACGAGACATTGGGCGGGGCTTGCCGATAGAGGTTAACATCGATTCCCAACCGCTGAATTTGAGAACTGAGCGTGGTAGGTTTCAGTCCCAAGATCCTGGCAGCGCGCGCCTGGTTGCCGTTGCACGCTGCCAGAGCATCGCCGATCAGCTTGCGCTCAAAGTCCTCGACTACCTCAAAAACTCTTCGATGGCGTCGCCATCCCTTACCTCCGGGAGGTTTCTTGTGGTGCGCTGGCTTGGCCATCGCCTACTGAGTCTTCTGGCTGACCTGCGTCGCTTCGCCGAGTTTGTACGACTGAGACTCGCCCGACAGTCGAAGCTCAATGATTTTGGGCGCCTTGCTGCCATCCACGGCAAACCGGATTGAATTGCGATCGGCCTTCTTCTCGGTCTTCTCTGATTGGGCTGTTGCTCTGGCAACCAGCTTCTTGCCCTTGGACAGGAAGGGGCTGCTCGTGGTTAGAGCCAGGACCAAACAGAGCAGTGCGCCTCTTGAAATACCGTTCCTCATGACTGAATCCTCCAGAGATGAGATTTGAATGAACGTCTCTCGCACGACTGCATGACCGCATGCAGCGTGGTGCTCTGGGTTCGTGACCTCAGGCCTTGACTTGTTATCAGCCAACCTCGCCAGCTACTTTGCCGGTACGTTGAGGCCCCAGTGAAAGTTCCACTCGAAAAAGACTATAGCGGCCAGCGGGCTGCGGGAGAATGCGAATGGGATAGAACGCTTGAATGGCGGGACGAATGACAGGTGCTTGTGATGGAAGCCTGCAACCGGCGCCGTCCCGCAAACTAAATTCATGTTCTGGACGAGCAGAATAAGCCGGCCAGGCGCTAGAAGATGAACTTAAGTCCCAACATGATCAAGCGGCTTCCGCCGTTGAAGACGGTAGGATCGAGGGAATTCGTATTCGTGGCTGTCGGGAAGCCTGCCGTCGTGGCATTGCGGTTATCGTCTTGCTGAAAAATAGTGCCGCCTCCGCTCTTCGGATCTCCAGCCAGACTAAACTGGCGATGGTTGAAGGCGTTGATCATGTCGACGCGAAACTCGAGCACCTTCTTTTCTGTGAGTCGCGTGTTTTTTTGTATTCCGATGTTCCAGTTGTTGAGCGCCTGTGCCGATGTTCTTTGCGGTGATGAGAGCTCCAGGCACCAGCGCTCCCGTACCGTCACGCACCTGGCCGCGCAACGTTCCATCCAGACTTTGCGCCAATGAAGTAACGGCCATCATGGCGGCCAGCGCAAGAGCCGCAGAAGCCGTGAGAAACCTTCGTCGTGTTCGCATGGCGATCTCCTCTTCGATTGCCGGAGGATCTCCGGTCTTCGAGTGGGCAAGTAGATGACGAGATTGAACCTCGGCGGGCCGCTACGGGGGTCTGTCGTGCAGGGCGAATCAATGATACGAGGCTACGACGGATCGTTTGAAAAGGAAACGCTCTTGGGATGAAGCGCCGGGATTTTGGGACGAATCAGGCGCATGGAGGGATCAAATCGACGACAAATCGCACAGGAGTGCGAATTGTCGTCTCCCTACGAAAATCTGCGCAAGAAGAGCCAAAGGCCGGAGGGCAACCGGCGAGGCCGAGAAACGCTCGCTCCGTTGCGCTTGGTGTGGATTTCAGAAGGAGAATCACCGGATGGGGCCCGGTCACCTGTGGCGTGTTTCACTACAAACGAGTTGAATCAGTACCTGCGAGGGCCAAGATTTCGTCTAATCTAGGCCTCTTTGCCCAACAGGTGGCGTAGCTTTTCGCGGTACTTGCGGCTGAGCAGCAGTTGGGTTCCATCCTGCAACAAGACTCGATACTCTCCGTGAAACCAAGGTTGAAGCTCTTTGATGCGATCGAGATTGACGATCGTTGAACGATGGATGCGCAGAAACTGGTTTGAGTCGAGCCTCTCTTCCATTTGGCTCAACGTCTCTCGCAAGAGATGGGTCTCTTTGCCCGCGTGAAAGCGGACGTAGTTTCCCTCGGACTCGATCCAGTCGACCTCGGCGATCTTGAGGAACGACACGCGGCCACCCGTCTTGATCACCAACCGATCGGGCAGCTTCGCCTTGGGTTTTTCCTTCAGTTCGCTCAGCAGGTCAAGCAGTCCCTGGTTGAGCGCGCTTCCGCGCGCCTGGCGGATTTGAGCTTTGGCGTGCTGAAGCGTTCGGTTAAAGCGCTCGGCATCGAACGGCTTCAACAGGTAGTCGAGCGCATACACCTCGAACGCGCGGAGAGCGTACTGATCGAAGGCCGTGACGAAAACCACGGTCGGTAGCCGGTTGGGTGGCAGAGCGGCCAGCACCTCGAAACCATCCATCTCGGGCATCTGAACGTCCAGGGAAAGCAGATGGGGCGCCTGTTCCAGGATCGCATCCACGGCCTGGCGACCGTTGGAGCATTGGCCCACCAATTGGATTTCCGGATCGCTTTTCAGGATGTCGCAAATGCGGTTGCGCGCCAGCACTTCGTCGTCAACGACCAGGGCCTTGACGATCGCAGCGTCTGCTACTTCCATTGCAGCTCTCCTGCCCTGTCGACCGCAGGCCCGGAACGAAGACTGAACGGTATTTCCATCGTTACCAACAATCCATGGCCGGGCTCGCTACAGAGCTCGAAGCGGTGATTACTTCCGTAGAGCTGTCGCAGCCGCTCGCGTGTGTTAGCCAAGCCCAGGCCTTTGCCAAAGGAGCCATTAGGATTCTGAATGGCGGCGAGGCCGGGCCCATCGTCCTGGACCTGGAGCTGAAGCGTGTCGCCTTTGAGTTGGGCCGAGATTGCAATGCGGCCGTGGCCGGCCCTGGGCGCGACAGCGTGTCTAATGGCGTTTTCGACAATCGGCTGCCAGACAAGGTTGGGAACGAGGGCATCCAAGGTCTCCGGCGCCACGTTGTAGGAGACAGTCAAACGATCCTGAAATCGTACCCGCTCGATCTCCAAGTAGCATTTCAGAAACTCGAGCTCCTTTTGAAGGGTGACTTCCTGCGCTCCGGAGTTGTCCAGCGTCAGCCGAAGAAAATCGCCTAGCCGCGCAATCATGCGGTCGGCCAACTCCAGGTCGCGGTGCAACAAGGCCGAGATGGAGTTCAGGGTGTTGAAGAGAAAGTGCGGGTGCAGCTGCATCTTCAGGGCCTGCAACTGAGCCTGCACGAGCTGGGCTTCCAGCTGGGCGGCCCGCTTTTCGCGATCCCGAAGCCTGCGATGGTAGTCGAATCCCTGATAAGCGCCCAGGATGGCCCAGTAGACGAGCAGCCACCAGTGATAGCTCATGGCGACGTTTCGCTTCATCACGGGCCACCATCGAAAGTTGCTTCCTGGGTCGATGACAAACACAAATAGTGCCGAGACGGCCAAAGCGAGGCTGACCCAAGCGATCAGGAGGCTGGCTGGAATATGAACGGCCAAACTGGCTGCCAGGCGGCCCTTTTCGAGTGGGAAACGACGGAAAAGCCAGCCAATTAGGAGGCTGAACGCGGCCCAGATATACCAGTCCGGCAAATTCGAAAGCAACGCCTGACGCCAAGGCACCGGGCGCTCGTAGAGCTTGGCGTGGAAGTAGGCTTGGGTGCTAAAGAACAGCCCGAACACAGTCCAGACGACTAAGAACACACCCCACCTTGTCTGTTGTTCTTTCGTCATGGCCATTGCTGGACGCGAGACTTACGGTGATTGGGACCGGGTCATCATAGCGCCATCGAACGAAAAACCCTAGATCGAACTTCGCCAACGACGCAGTTCAAACCGGCCTTTTGGAGAGCCTGATCAAAGATCGGAAACCTCTTCGCTCGGATCGATAGGAGACTCGAAGGGTCATGAATGCTGACATCCCAGGCGCACAGAAGCTTCGAGGTGCTCGGGAGGGATCGGCGCACGTGAGACCTGCGTCAACGAGGGGCTTCGAAGATTTGGGCGTCGGGATCCGACCGGGCTGCTCGCACAGGACTGGATCAGGAGGCACTCGAAGCCCCGATGGGCAACCCGATGTGCTATGTGTTCTAACGTTCAGCCTCAATCTTCAGCGAGATCCGTTTTCACACTCTGAGTGATTCTTGATTTCGGAATGATTCGGAGCCGCTTGCACTTGCGACATTTCAGCTCAATGCCCTCGGGAATGATCCGGGCCAACAAGCTTCCACACAGGCAGCGGTGCTCCTGGGACTCGATTCTTTGCTTGAACACGGTGACTGCAGCTTTCTGCATGTCTTAGATTCTTACCTCTTTAATCATCAACAAAAACAGTTCAACAAAGTTCAGGCGGCCTCCAGAAGTTCAATGATGTTGCGGATGGAAGCATCAGCTTTGTAATAGGCAGTTTCGAGTTTACTTTGCGGCCGG
>VFZK01000058.1 GCA_016871215.1 Acidimicrobiia bacterium
AGGTCCGGCCCAAATGAAGACGAGCCTTCAGGTGGCTGGGATCAAGCTCCACGGTTCGACTTAGAACCTCGGCGACCTCCTTTTCCCTGCCCGTCTTGACGGTCCCTCCACGAAGCCCCATGGCCGCTAAATACTCTCTTCGATCGTACTTCTCGCGGGCCGCGAGAAACGTCGCAGATTCAGCGCCCGCCGCCTCGCACGAACTTAGAAACACGAGAATGAAGAGAGGAACGCTGAGAGGAACGAATCGCTGAGCGACGTAGGCGCTTGAATCGGATGTTCGGAAGAGCATTGCCATCGGCATTTCCAGCAGAGTGGATCGAAGTAGCCTGCTATATAGCTCATCGCGTGCGCTCCAATATAGCAAAGCCGTTGGGAACGCGAAACTCGAACATCACCGCAGACTGAGGGCAGCAACCGCTACACCCAGAAGCGAAGCCTTGCCACAAACCGCGCGCCGGTAGCACGCTCACTGTGGCCGGCACGCCGATGGCAGCCCCAGATAGCGCGCAGGGCTCGCGCTCGTGGCGATATATGCCGACGGTGCGCCCTGGCTGGCTTTCTTACTGTCCACACGCTGATGGCCATCATTTTCGGATTCAAGCATGACCAAAGACCCAAATGACGTTGTTGCGGTTTTGGCCAGGGAGTACCGGCATGAAATCCGCCTCAGCCGCCAGCGGATGACGTTGTGGATCCTTGGATCTTTGTCGCAGGCCTTTGTGTTTCAATCCTCGGTCTCATCCCATTCGTCGAATTCCTCCAAGAAAAAGGCCCACCAGTATCTTTCTTCGTTTTCGCACTCTTCTCCGTCTTGTTCGGGTATAGCGTGGTCCTTTGGCTGATTGATTGGACCCTTCCTGACCCCGTGGCAGGGCGAAAGGGTGTGCCCGACTCAGCCCCCGCGAGACGCAGAAAACATCTAGCTCATTGTCGCTCGGATAGGATACGTTAGCAGGTTATGCGCGATGAAACGAGGATTTTGTTCTTGTGTCGGCGCGACACGGCAGCAGGTAGGGCGGGCTGTCCTCAGCCCGCCGCGAAGTACGGATGGGTTGGGAAAACGGCGCGGTGAGGACACCGCGCCCCTATCCTGTCGCAACCCGGATATCAAGGGCGAAGCCCTTGGCTAGTTAGAACTCCTGGCGATCGGGACGAAACGAGTCTGGTTTTACACCGACGCCCTTTTCCTCAGCGTGTCTCAAGGACAGCGATGGCAAAGACATTCGAAATTGGCTTGAACCCCAGTTTTCCTGCAGACGAAATGCTCTCCTACTTGGGCCCGTTGCAGAACGACGCGCGTTTTCGATGCCAGCTGCTGGAGGGGTTGGACAGGAACGATGCCGTGCTTTCCGCACAGCAGCTTCAGGGGTTCGACGCCGTCATCGGAACCCTCAAGAAGACCAACGCCGGCTCGTTAAGCGATGGTCAACGATTGTTGGGCGTCGCCTGTTTTGGGGTGGGTTACGACAATGTCGACGTGGGAGCCTGCACGAAGGCGGATGTAGCGCTGCTGCACACGGCTGGCGCCGTCAACCATTCGGTTGCTGAGGCTGCCTTGGGATGGATGATTGCCCTCGGGCACCACACGTTTCGGAAAGACCGCCTGCAGCGCGAGGGAAGATGGGACGAGCGTTCCGGGTGGATGGGTTCGGAGATCCGCAGAAAGACGATCGGAATCATCGGGCTGGGTGGAATCGGTTCGTATCTGTCTGGTTTGTTGCGGCCGTTCTTGCCGAGCGAGGTCATCGCCAGCGATCCGTTTGTCAGTCCCGAGCGTGCGGCGGCATTGCAAGTGCGCTTGGTCGCTCTGAACGAGTTGCTGGCGTCTTCGGACTATGTCGTCATCAGTTGTCCGCTAGCGAAAGAAACCCGCGGCTTGCTTGGCGCGGCTGAGCTGGCGCTCATGAAGCGAACGGCCTATCTGGTCAACGTCGCGCGCGGGGGCATCGTCGACGAAGAAGCGCTGTGCCAGGCCCTGCAGTCTGGTGCGATCGCCGGCGCCGCCATCGACGTGTTCGCGGTCGAACCTGCACCCGCCGACAACCCGCTGTGCAAGCTCGATAACGTCATCTTGGCGCCGCACAGCATTGCGTGGACCTACGAGCTCTTTCAGGAAGTGGGAGGAATGATTTCGCAGCAAATGTTGTCGCTGCTGGCCGGAGAAATTCCCAAGGGCGTCGTGAACCGGGAGGTCTGCGGCAGGCCAGGGTTTCTCCGTAAGCTGGAGCAATGGAGCAGGTAAAAAACCGGCTAGCGAATGCCAGGCTGGGCATCGCGGCCGAATGGCAATCGAAGAATCTGATTTGCAGAAGCCTTTTAAGGGCTTCTGTCGCAAAGATGAGCGTTTGGAGTGAAACACACCAGTGCTTCGCTTGGAGTTTTGTTTTTCGGTTCCTGCATGGGCAAGATGCCCATGCTACGTGGAAGCCGTCGCTCGCGCGAAAGCGGGAGCCCAGGGACGGTTGGGGTTAGCTGGTGCACTGGCGGAATAGCTTGGATTCCCGCTTACGCGGGGAATGACGGGGTGGTTGGCCAGGGGCGGGGAATAACGAGCGATTCCCGCTTACGGGGAATGACAACGCTGGCTCAGAGTCTTATGGGAAAGGTCCTACAGGGCTGAATCAACTCCAATTCGACAGGAAGGTACTCGATGAAACTGCCACGCCTTCGTTTTAGCGCGCGTCTCTCGACTTTGATCGTGTTTTCCAGCCTGTCGTGCCTCGCCGTCCACTTTGGCCAAGCCAGGCGGGCGATGACCGCAGCGGACGTGAAAGGGCTCATGTCAAAGCTCTCGAACTGGGGACGTTGGGGCAAGGACGATCAGTTGGGGACGATGAACTTGGTGACGCCTGCCAAGCGCCAACAGTCCACTCAGTTGGTCAAGGAAGCATTCGCCGTTTCGCTGGCGCGCTCGGTCGACAGAGAGAAGGCTGTCGACAACCCGAGCCCCTTCCTCCATCGGATGGAGTTTCCTCCGCCTGTTGGCATCTCGACGCGCTTCTTCAGCGACACGTACTCGGTCTCCTATCATGGCCATAGCGCCACCCACATCGACGCCCTGTGCCACATGTCTGTGGAAGGGAAAATGTACAACGGGTTCGCCGCAAGCCGGGTTACGGAGAAAGGAGCCCAAGCTCTCGCCATCGATTCGCTAAAGAGCGGCGTACTCACCCGGGGCGTGCTGGTCGACATTCCTCAACTGAAAGGCCTGGAGTACCTGGAGCCCGAGGCCGCGATCTACCCGGAGGATCTGGATGCCTGGGAAAAGAAGACGGGCCTCAAGATCGGTAGTGGCGATGTCGTGCTGTTACGGACGGGGCGATGGGCGCGCCGGGCGGCGAAAGGTGCGTGGGACGCAACCACGCACGCAGCAGGCCTCCATGCTTCGTGTGCAGCTTGGCTCAAAGCCCGCGATATCGCGATGCTCGGTAGCGACAATGCCAGCGATCTGCTTCCATCTGGCATCGAAGGCGTGAGCCATCCGGTCCACCAGCTGATGATCGTTGCCGCCGGAGTGCATATTCTCGACAACGCCGACCTTGAGGCGCTGAGCAAGGCTGCCAGCAGCCGCAGGCGCTGGGAGTTTCTTTTCGTTTTGTCTCCGCTCGTCGTGCAAGGCGGCACCGGTTCACCCGTCAATCCGCTCGCCATTTTTTGAAAGACGCTTGGCGGCACCAAACCACACCCAACGCCGGAGCAACGCATACCTTGTCCAGAAGTCGAGCCAGCGCCGCTGGCTTGTGGACACGCACAAAGAAGACATTCGTTAGGAAAGGAGGCAGTCTCATGAGGGCAGACTTTCTCGCTGGCACACCAAGAAACCTGGCTCTGCTCTTGGTTCTGGTGACTCAGGCTGCCGCCAGTGAAGTCGAATGGCGGCCTCTGGAATTAGATCGCCAGTGGGCCTTTGTCGGCGGGGAATGGCAACGAGACGCCCAAGGGGTGCTCACCGCTCCAGGAAACAAGGCTGAACAGAACCTGGCGTTTCACACTGGCTCCCCATACGGCGACGTGGAGGCGGAGTTCGAATTTCGCTGGGACTCGGTGTGGACCCACGCCGGCTTCGTCTTTCGAGCCAGTGATCCCCGCCACTACTACCTGGTGTACTTCCCGAGCGTTGGCCAGCAGTACCGGGCTGAGCATTTCTGGGGCGCCATCGCTAAGGTCGATGAGACCGGCTACATCAAAGTACTCAGCCTGGAGATGATTCACGGTGTCACCAGTTCACCGACCGTCTGGCACAAAGCGCGGGTGCAGGCCCGCGGCAGTGAGATCCGGGCGTGGGTGGACGGGCGGCCGATGCGCCCCGTAGTCGACAGGACCTACAGCAAGCCCGGCTATCTTGGGCTGGCTACGGCTACGATCATCGGCGCCTCGGAGATGAGCAGCTTCCGCAACTTGCGCATCCGCGGGCGGGCAGCGAAAGCACCGGCATTCGATGTTTCCAAGCTCCCGCCGGTCAATTACCGAGTTGCCGTCGAAGGCACCGGTGCGGGCAGCGGAAATCTTGTCCGCCTCAGCGATGGCCACATTACGTTCGTGAGCGGCGAGCAGAGTGTCGACCGCGAAACCGTGCTGCGTCGTTCCTCCGATGGCGGGCGCACCTGGAATGCAGACCTTCGCCTGCCCAAAGACCTCAGCACTGGCTTGCTCCACGTGTCGAAAGATGGCGCCTTGTCGAGTTATGCCTTCACTCATTCGCCGCCGTTTGTCCTTAGCAAGGTTGTTTCCAAGGATTCGGGGAGGAGTTGGTCGCAATCCCAGCGAGTTACGGAACTGCAGTTCCCTCCAGACGTGTCGTTCGGGGCGTTTTACGAGAATCGCCTGCTCGAAACCAAGCAAGGTACGTTGTTGTTGTTTGGCTATGCACGGACGAAAGATGAAGAGCACGCCAACATTTCCCGGGGCCGCTGGCACCCGCCATCGTGCAAACCACCGATCGGATGGAACGTGTGTCTCCGCTCAACGGACGGTGGACAGTCTTGGTCGAATCCGATCAACATTGACGGCCCCCCGTATGACGACAAGCGCTGGATGATTCACAAAGAGGCTTCTGAAATCTCCGTCACTCAGACGGCCAGCGGCAAGTTGCTCGCGCTGGTGCGGCCTTTCTTTTCGCCAGTGATGTGGGAAGGCTGGTCAGAGGACGATGGCCAGAGCTGGACACCGCTGGCGCGGGGTCCGTTTCCCATGTATGCCTGCAACAACTCGATGATCACGACGTCTTCTGGGGCGCTGATCATCGGTGGCAGGTTTCCCGGCATGGGGGTTCAGGTCAGCCACGACAGCGGCATGAGCTGGAAATGTTTCCAGATCGATACGGCTGCCTGGTCTAATGGCGCCATGATCGAAGTCGAGCCGAATGTCGTCCTCTGGGTGTACGGCGGCCGCGACAAGCCCAGGCAGCTTCGGGTCCAGTGCATTCGTGTGACCTCCGACGGCATCGAGCCAGCGGACAAGGGCTGAAGAGCTTGTTGGAAAAGCTGGAACCAGCGGATCGAGGGCACCCTGCTGGCGGTTCGCTGTTCCGGATGCTGGCCTTTGATTCCAGGCTGGCGCATTCAGCGCAACGATGGCGCTCAGAACCCGTCGCAACCCCATCGCATGACTCCTGTCACTCGAATTGCCGCCGACATTGGCGGCACCTTCACCGACATCGCGGTCATCCTGCCCGATGGACGTGTAGCCACGCGCAAGTTGCCATCGACGCCCTCCAACTACGCTGACGCGGTCGTCGCTGGTGCAACCTGCCTGCTGAAGGCGCTTGGCTCGGACGTCAGCGCGATGGAGCAAGTCCTGCATGGCTGTACGGTCGCGACCAACGCCATCTTGGAGCACCGCGGTGCCCGCACCGCTTTGCTGACGACCCGCGGATTCCGGGACGTACTGGAGCTGCAGCGAGTGCGGGTGCCTGCGCTCTACGAACCGCTGTTTGAGAAGCCGAAACCGCTCGTGCCCCGGCGCCTTCGTTTCGAGGTAACGGAACGGCTTGACGCCCAGGGGAACGTGGTCACGCCGCTGTCGCACGCGGACGTTGCCGCGGCGATCGAGGCGATTCAGCACAGCGATGTCGAAGCCGTCGCCGTTTGCTTCCTCCACTCCTACGCGAATCCTGAACACGAGCGTGCCGCTGGCGAAATGATTCGTAGGGCGCTGCCCGATCGGTTCCTCTCGCTTTCGATCGACGTTTTGCCGCAGAAACGCGAATACGAGCGGACCAGCACGACGGTGATTAACGCCTACGTTGGCCCTCCGGTGTCGCGCTACATGCGCTCGCTGATCGACGACCTGCGAGTGGCAGGCATGGCGGGGAGGCTGATGGTGATGCAATCGAGCGGGGGAGTCATCGACGCTGAGTCGGTTGTCCACAAACCGGCTCAGATCGTCGAGTGCGGCCCGGCGGCAGGTGTCGTGGGGGCGCTGGAGGTGGGCGGCGCCAGTGGGTACCGCAACCTGATCACGCTTGACATGGGAGGCACCACCGCCAAGGCTTCATTGATTGAGAATGGCCGGCTGAACCTTGCGGCGGAATACGAGGTAGGCGCTGCGATGTCTTCCCGTAGCGCTCTCACCGGCGGGGGAGGTTACGCCCTCAAGCTGCCGGTGATCGACATCTCCGAGGTGGGCGCCGGCGGCGGCAGCCTCGTCTGGCTCGACAAAGCGGGCGCACTGAAGGTTGGCCCGCGCAGCGCTGGCGCCGTGCCCGGGCCCGCCTGCTATGGCGCCGGAAACCTGGAGCCGACCGTCACCGACGCAAACGTGGTGCTGGGGTACGTGAACCCGGTCGCGCTGGCTGGAGGCGCCGTGCCGATCGACGCAAGCTTGTCGCGCGCGGCCATCGAGACCCGGATTGCCGGCCCGCTGGGTCGAGGTTTGCTCGAGACAGCCTATGGCATTCACCAGGTCGCCAACACCAACATGATGCGTGCCGTAAAGGCTGTCACAACCTATCGGGGCCGGGACCCGCGCGATTTCGCCATGTTCGCGTTCGGAGGCAACGGCGGCATCCATGCGGTCGACCTTGCCCGTGCGCTGCAGGTGCATGAAGTCATTGTGCCGGTCGCCGCTGGCGTGTTTAGCGCGGTGGGCCTGCTGTTTGCCAAGCTCGAGGTGAATGAGACGGCCTCGTTTCTCCGGCTTGCGTCGGAAGCGACGATCGATCAGGCGCAACTCGTTTTCGAGGTGCTGCAGAAGCGGGTTGCCAGCTTGCTCGGAGTTTGCAGGGAACGAATTCATTTCACACCGCAGGCTGATGCACGGTTCAGAGGGCAAGGCTTCGAGTTGACCGTGCCATTCCATCCTTGCATCCTCACCTCGCCGCCTGCCGATTCGTTCATTCAGTTGACGGCGAGCTTTACCGCCGAGCACGTGGCGCGCTATGGCCACTCGTTCAACGACGCCTTTCCGGTTGAAGTTGTCAATCTCCGCTTAGTGGGCACGGCACTTGCCGAACAGGCGCCGGCGATTTCGGCGATGTATGACGCTCCTCACGCAGAGGTGGCACAGCGAGCTGTCTTCTTCGGCAACAGCGGCTTGCGGCAGACTCCAGTGATCACGCGCTCAGCGCTTGGCCGCACGCCACGTTCTGGGCCATTGGTGATCGAAGAGTATGAAGGCACGTCGATCGTGCCACCGGATTGCACGGCGCGGCTTGATGCTGTTGGCAACGTCATCATTGCACTGCCGTGAAAAACGGTGGGCACTTGGAGCTAGGGAACCTGCTGGTAGCAATACAAGCGTTGTGGTCCGGGTTGGCTGGGCGTGCCGGTCCAGCGACGGGCTTGCGGCCAGCGGAGCCGTCGCTCCCGCGGAAGCGGGAGCGACTGAAGCCCTCACGAGCTGCACTAGAAACGGAAGCTATCGATACGCTTGTAGTGCCGCACGCCAGTGCGGCCCAGCACCTAGTATTACTTTGTTAAGTCTCTTCGGGTGGCGCATACATCGTGCTTTTTGCAATGTATGCGTACCGGTCGCACACATGACAAACTGCGTCATGTGTGCGCCACCCAAAGTATCGGGACAAGACTTAACATAGTAATACTAGTCTAGCACCAGCTGGCTCGTGCCGGGCAATGCCGGAGGCCGGCCACGCAGGCCTGGCAGTCGTTAGGTTTGAAAGGTGCAAACTCTGTTGCTCCTGCGGGAGCGACGGGGCCGCTGGGACTCGCGACTACCGGCGCCGGCAGGAGGACGGGCTAGCTCTCAGCCTCGACTTTGTCGACGAGCCGTTTCAGGTTTGCGTAGTTGATTTCCATCGCCTCCACACGCGATCCGCTGGGCGGCTTGAAGTGAGTCGCGAGCGAAAGAACCGCATCGCAACGGTACGCTTTCAGGTTGCGCAAGATGGTGAGGTAGTCCACATCGCCGGCGCCTAGTGGGCGATACTCGAACTTGAGGCGCACGCCATCAATGACGTGCAGGTCTTTCAAATGCAGGCCATGCAGCGAGGGTCGAACATTGTGGAAACCGGCTGTCGCCACGTCCCACTCGCCGGAGTTGAGATTGTCCGCCGGCCCCCACATCACCTTGAGGCGGCGTGAACCCACGCGCTCGACAACGCTGCGGAAGTTATGTGTGGTGTTGGTATAGTTCCAAGGCATCATCGAGAGCGCCACATCCACGCCGTACCTTTCGGCTTCTGCAGCAACCAGCGAGAATGCCTTGACCAGCTTTTCCATATCCACGTCAGCAATCACTCCGCCGCGCGTCAGCCATCGCATCGGCCAGGTTGGCTTGCCCGCGGAGTACTCGCCTGGCCAGGCAAACGTGAAGGCGGCAACGGCGCTGACCTTGAGCCGGACGGCGATCTGCATGGATCGGACCAGCTCTTGGAACTCTTTCCGAAAGCCTTCATGGTTGTCCATGCTCTTCAAATCGAACTCGGTCAGGTGGATGCCCTTGAACGGGTTGCCCGCATTGATCAGAAAAATCTTGAGGCCGTGTTTCTCCACCCGTTGCCCGATGCCGTCGATCTCCGCGTCGCTCATTTGGGCGAGCGGTTTCTCGTTCGGTACCGTGTTAAACCAGACTCGATCGACCCCAATCTGCTTTGCCTTCCCGAGCGCTTCGTCAAAGGGAAGGCCAAGCTCAGGCAAATACATCCCAATTTTGAAACGATAGTTTCCATTCATCGAGGGTTTAGCGTTCGCTCCTGCTGGCGCTGCGAGACTGGCGGCGGCCACGGCAGAGACCGGTGACCTGCCCGAAACGCCTTCGGCCAGTGCTGAACCTGACATGCCAAGTGCAGGGAGTGTCGTGAGGAATTGTCTTCGTCGCATAGGGCTCCTCTCGTGATCCAGAATCACCAATCCAACGATCACGAATCATCATCGCCCGCAAATCGGGCCAGCGCACTGGCCAGCGAATTCGACGGGCAATCTTGGCGTTCAAATCTGCCAAGGCTTTGTGTAGGGCTTCGTCAGCAACTGGTTGGCTTCCTTGTCGTTCACGATGGTCTCTGTTTCGGGATCGAAGTGAAGCACCCTCTGAACGCGATGCGCGATCTCGCCCAAGTGAACCAGCGCGCAGGACCGGTGGACTGTTTCTGCAGAGGCAATCGGCTGTCGGCGCGAACGCACGCAGTCCAGAAAATTGTACAGATGCTGGGGATAGCCTCCGCCGCCTCGCATGCCTGGCCCCGGCTCTTCTTTCTTGCCGAGATACACTTGAAAGTAGCCGCGGCGCGAAAAGACCATGAAACCTTCCGTGCCATAGAAGGCGTTGCCGCTATCGAATCCATAGTGGCCGTAGGGAGTCCACCCTCGTTCTTCGTAAAGCAGGACTTTACCTTCCTCGAAATGATAAGCCACGCTCATGTTGTCTGGGAACTCCGTCTCTCCGGTGAGATCGATGAGACTGCCGTGAGCCGTGATGCGCACGGGATGTGTCTTGGGGTTCAAGCCGAAGAGAGCCATGTCGAGATCGTGAATGCCGTCGCCACCGATGTCGCCGTTCCCAAAGTCTCGATACCAATTCCAATTCCCGTGAAACCGATTGGGATTGAATGGCCGCCTGGGAGCGGGTCCCAGCCACATCGCGTAGTCGACGCCGGGCGGGGCGGGCGCGTCGGCCACCGGCTGGCGATGCTTGTGCCGCTGTTGGTTCCATGCCTTGGACATCTTCACTAGTCCAATGACACCCGAGTCCAATAGCTCTCTGGCTTTGGCCGCCACCTCGCTGGAGCGCATCTGGGTGCCGTGCTGGACAATCCTGTTCTGTTTTCGCGCCGCCTCGACGAGCAGGCGTCCTTCGCGAAACACGTGGCTGCCCGGCTTTTCCAAGTAGACGTCTTTGCCCGCCTCCAGCGCCCGAATCGCGATTGGACAGTGCCAGTGGTGGGGCGTGGCCACAATGACCGCATTTAGCGACTTGTCGTCCAGCAGCTTTCGGAAATCGCCAACCGCTTTGGGAGAACCGCCCGTCGCATCCTTCACCAACTTAGTTGCCCGGTCCATTCGGCTTTCGTCGACGTCGCTCACCGCAGCGACGACCGCTTGTGAACCCTCGGTCAATCGTTTGACGTGGCCAAGCCCCATGCCTCCCACCCCGATGATGCCGACAACCACGCGATCGTTGGCAGCGCCTCGGGAGGAAAGGGCCGCCAACAGGGGTCCAGCTAACGTCGTGGTGTGCGCGGCCTGGGAGAGGAATTTCCTGCGAGTGAGTGAAGTCATGGAGTCCTCCTTCGTTTGTTCCGGTGGGCGGGCGCTCCAGCAGCCAAGCCTTCCGATGCCATCATACACGAGAGAAGCGCCAACGTCGCATCACGACGTGTCAGCTCCAGGGTCCCGTCAAAGTCGTGAGCCTTCCCTGACGGTCGGGCTTACTGAATAGCCGCATCGACAAAATCAGTAGCCCGCGCGTTAGCAAGGGCTCGACCTCGACTCAAGGACTTACGAGACTTTGACGGGGCCCTGGTGTCAGCTCTTCCTGCCTTCATTCACCGCTTGGATCAGGCCGCGCATATAGCCGACCGCAAAGAGCCGGCCCAGCATGGTGTATCCTGGCTCGCCATCTTCCTCGCCGGCGAGTTGAGGCACGTGATCGGGGCGCATCGGGCCTTCGAAACCGATCTCCCGGTAAGTACGCATCGCTTCGAACATATTGCTTGGGCCGTTGTCGTGGAACGTTTCCACGAACTGGGTTGCCTTGCCTCGAACGTCTCGAAAGTGAACGTACCGGATGTGGCGGCCCAGGCGCCTAATCGTTGCGGGGATGTCGACTCCCATCTCGGCAAACGTTCCCTGGCAAAAACAGATCTTGTTGGCGGGGCTCGGCACCAAGGTCGCTAGCCGCTCGAAAGCCTCAACGGTGTGCATGATGCGGGGCTGCCCTCGAAAGCTGGGAATCGGCGGATCGTCCGGATGCATGGCCAAGGTGACGCCGGCTTTCTCAGCGACCGGCAACACAGCTTGCAGAAAACCTCGCAGATTGTTCCAGAGTTCGTCCGCCGACAAGGCCGGCTCCTGCGGCGCTTCTGTTGTCACTCGAGACAGGTCGAAGCCACTCACCAGCGCGCCGCCTCGTTCGCGTTCGACAAACGAGGTTCGAGACCAATCGCTCCCGGCCATGAAGTTGTAGCAAAGCAGAGGAACTCCCGCGCTGCCCATATTGCGAATCAGCGCCTTCATCTGCTCGATTTCTGCATCCCGTTCCGCGGTGCCCAGCTTGATCTGCTCGATCGGCAAGTAACCCTCGATCACCGAGAGCCGCATGCCAAACGATTCAACTCGAGATTT
The DNA here is from genome assembly GCA_016871215.1 of Acidimicrobiia bacterium. Lineage (GTDB taxonomy): Bacteria > Acidobacteriota > Terriglobia > Versatilivoradales > Versatilivoraceae > VFZK01. Next base: position 11,742 of record VFZK01000058.1, read on the forward strand.
GAGATGAAAGAGCCCAGCCAATTCCGGTCCAGGATATCGCCCCACAATCTCCGTAACGCCCACCTGGCTGGCCAGGCGCAAATGGTGATCCGAAACGGGTGTTAGTACACTGGCAATGCGCATGCCTGCTCCTCATCGATCGATCAACCGCAATCCAAGACTCGCAATCTGCTCGCTCGGCCCAGAGTGGCTCGAGGGAACTCCATCGGTGAGCTCGTGTATCTTCGCGCAACAGACAAAGCGCCACCGCCACAAAGGCCAGCGCGAGTCCGCGGCGTGTGTTCAGTCGGTCCACGAGCCCTTCGCCATCAATCCTCCGTCCACGCAGACGAATTCACCCGTCATGAACGAAGCCTTGTCGCTGGCGAGAAATAACACGACCTCGGCAATTTCTTCAGGGCGAGCCACACGTCCGAGCGGATGCCGTTTTCCCCAAGCTGAAATCACCGCGTCAACACTATCTGCCAACGTCGTTGCTGCTTTGCGCAGCAGAGGTGTGTCCACGGAGCCGGGACAGACGGCCAAGACTCGAATGTTGTGCTCGGCATAGTCCAGAGCCAGGTTGCGAGTCAGCGAAAGCACGCCTCCTTTGCTGGCGGCATACGCCGGGACCAGCTTTTGCGACTGTAAACCTTGGACACTGGCGTTATTGATGATGACGCCACCGCCGCGCCGCTTCATCTCCGGAATCGCGTACTTGGCCATCAGAAAATGACTTGTGAGGTTCACGGCGATGATTCTTTCCCAGGTTTCTTCAGGAGTGTTTTCCGCGTTGGTGTAGCTCGTGACTGGCTGAATACCCACATTGTTGAAAACAACGTCCACTCCACCTTGCCACTCGACCGCTTCTCGTACCACTTTTTGGGCATTCGCAGAAACCGAGACGTCAGCCTCGACAAAGCGCATGCGCAAGCCCTCGCGCGCCGCCATGCCGGCCAGCTCGCCGCCCGCAGCCACGTCGATGTCGACCGCGACGACGGCCGCCCCGGCTCTCGCAAAGGCCAGGGAACAAGCACGGCCAATCCCCTGGGCTCCTCCGGTGACAATTGCGACTTTTCCGGCGAATACCGTCATGTCTAAAGCCCTCCTCTGGGCGGCATCCTGGCTCGTCGAAATTCACGTCCCGCAAGGCAGGCAACGCTTGTCAAGCCACTTGCTGATCTCGTTCAAGAACTGCGCTTGCAGAATGCAGTTCAGGTGTCCGGCTCCGCGGATTTCGACGACAGGCCAATCGGCTCGCACCGCTCGCAAAGGATCCACATAAAGCCTTTTGACTGGGTCACGATCTCCCACCAGAACGATCACGGGCGTCTGGATTGTTTTTAGCTCCTTCTCCGTTACAGCCAACTTCGAGATCTCGCGAACGCAAGCTGCGGGTGTTCGCCTGCCGCCGCGGGCGGGCATGCGTTGCCACATCCTTTGCAGCCCTCCGCCCTCGCGCAGCCAGCCCATGCCGCCAACCACTGCCGAGGCAACGCGGTCTGGAAACATGGTCATCAGCTTTACCACCACCATGCCTCCCAGGGAGTAGCCCACGAAGTGCGCTCTCGGCAACCGCAGGTGGTCGAGCAGCATCACCAGGTCTTCAGCCATGCGAACGCCGTACGCATCGCGAGTCTCTGGCTTGTCAGAGCCGCCGTGTCCGGGCAGGTCCAAAGCGACCACTTGGTAGCGTGCAGCCAACGCCGACATGATCCCGGGCCGTCCCCAGTTCATGTCGCCGGACGAATGCAACCCATGAACAAGGACTACCGGCTCGCCAAGCCCTTGAAAAACGTAGCGCAAACGCACTCCCTTGGCGTCGAAGAACTGAACCACGGGCGGGGTTGGCGGCGAACTTCGTCCCGCAGAGGCTCCAGCCGTTCCTGGCGTGCTGTGCGTGTTTGGCGCCAAGTTACCCTGCGCCTTCAGCAGGGGTGCCGCCGTCAACAGCAGCGGGACGATTGCAACGAGCCCGAAGGATAGAGGGAAGCGAAAGTGGATCCTCATTTCACCAGTCGTTTCGAGCGGTCGCTTTGCACGCTCGAGCTTCTTCATCGATCGTCTAATCGATCAGAGTCCTTCCAGAGCGCCTTTGATCCAACCCAACATCTTCTCCGGCGATTCCGAATAGTTATAGAAAATGGGGCCTGAAGAACCGCCGTTCTTCACTGCCAAAACGATCTCGCGCAACTGCTGCTGGCTTGCTGGAACGCCCATGCCAAGTCGCACAAAGCAGGCGTAGTCGCCTTTCCAGCTGGCTGGAATGAGGTCTCGTCCTTGCTGGACCGTCTTGAAGACCTCGGCGGGCAGTTTGCCATAGACACCCGCGGCAAAACCGTCAACCGCGCTGGCGACTTCCTTCTGATAACCGCTCTGCAGTAGCAGCTTGCAGGAGGTTCCCTTGAGCGACTCCTGCTTGATCTCGACGACGAGAGAATCGGCCAGCTCCCGCCGAAACTGGTTGTAGGCCTTAAGGGCAGGCGCCCCGCTTTCCAGTTCGGCCATGGAGGCAGGATGGCCTTTGGGCCTGTCGGGAGCCTCCTTGAACGCTGCTTCCAAGGTGGCTCTGACGACCTCACGAGCCTTGTCAGCATCGACGCCGGCCGCCCTGGCTTTCGCGACGGTTTGAGGATTAAAACACATTGCCAGCAGTTCCTGCTCGAGCGGAGTCAGGTCGGTCAAATCCCTTTCGTGGTGATGGCCATGCCTTAGCCCCATCCAGCCGAAAGCTTCGAGCTGAATACCGTACAACGGGTAGTTCACCGCTAAATCGCGACAAAGCGCTTTGAGATAGGTCCGCGTGGCATCGTGCCCGATGGAGAGAGCATGCGGAATCGGATCGCCGAAGACGTTTTGTTGAGCGAACTCCGGATGCTTTTGCGCAAGCCGGGTGTTATGCGATCCAATCGTCCAAGAAACCATGTGCAGGCCATACTTGTCCAGAAGCTTGCCAGCCACGGCAAGCCAGTTGGTCTCTTTGGCGAAGCTCGCCACGATCGGCTTGATCGGGGAGCCTCGAAAAATAGTTTTGTCCGGGTGAAAGTAGGCAACACTGCCTTCTGTGATGTAAGCACGCCGCCGCGGACTGTGAGGGTGCACAAACCAACCCGAGTGGTAGCATCCGGCAATCGCCATCCAGTTGAGGCCAGAATCTTGCATCCACGCCATAATCTTGTCTGCGCCCGAGTCGTTCAAGTCCCAGGCATGCATGAACAGACCCTTGATGGTCAGGGACCCAGACCCGGCCGGGTCTTTGGGCACGGTGCTCGGAGCCCGCGCGGGCCGGGCCGCGCGGGCCTTTGCCTGGCGGCTGGACATGGCCGCGAGGGTACTCAAATGGAGAAGCGACCGGCGCGATAGGACGCTTTGCATAGGTTCTCCTCGACGCTGCACCCAGACTAAATTCTTAGACATTCCCTTTTTTGAACTGCTCCACCAGGTACTGGCAAGCCCGATCGCACAGAGCCAGAATGGTCAGCGTCACGTTCTGATTCCCGGAGGAAACAAAGCAGCTTCCATCGACGACGAAGAGGTTCTTCACGTCATGCGATTGGCAGAAAGGGTTCAGGACAGAGGTTTTCGGATCGCTACCCATGCGCGCCGTTCCGGCTTCATGGATGCTGCGGCCGGGAACGGACATCTCGCGATTCACGGAAAGGACTTCGAATCCGGCAGTCCTAAATGTCTCCTCGGCGGTGGCCGCAATGTCTTGCGCCATGCGCCTTTCATTGTCTTCCCAGAAAGCAGAAATCTTGAGAACGGGAATTCCCCAGGCGTCGACCCGTGTTGCGTCGAGCGTGGCGGCGCACTCTCGGTTGGGAATCGATTCGCCGAAGCCGGTCATCGAGACCACCGCAGGATAGAGTTTCCGGATCTCCCTTTTCAGCGAAGTGCCGAACAGATCTCCAAGGTCCTTGCTGAAGCCGGGGAACATCCGCGCTCCAGCCCCGCCTGAGAACTGATACCCGCGAACGAAGCTCTTCAAGCGGGTCTCGACGTTTCGAAATCGCGGGATGTAGAAGCCGCACGGCTTGGCGTCGTCATTGGCCACTTTGGCGTTGTAGAGTTGCGGTGCAAAACCCACGATCGAGCCCGTCATGACGTGATCGTGCAGGTAGCGTCCCAGCAACCCGCTCGAATTTGCCAGGCCCTCTGGGTATTCCCGTGACCGGGAGTTTAGCAACAGCCGCGTGGATTCCAGGCAAGAAGCCCCCAGAATCACTGTCTTTCCTTGCACCTCGTGGGTTTCGCGGGTCAGGCGGTCCACGAAAACGACCCCACGCGCTTTCCCTTCGCCATCGAGCGTCACTTCGCGCGCGATTGCATTCGGCCGCAAGGTAAAGAACTTCGTTCGCGCTGCCCTGGGCAACGTCACGTAAATCGAGTTGAACATGGCGCCGCTGTCGCAGCCGCGGCCACAATTGTGGCTGCTGCAGAAATGGCAGCGAGCCCGGTCTCCGAGATCCTCCGAAAGCACGGCCGTTGGAAATTGCACGACACGGCGCCCCAGCTTTCGTGCGCCTTTCCGCAGCAGTTGCTCGCCGCAGGTGAGCGGGAACGGCTTCAGAAAGCAGTTGTTGGGCGCGTGCCAAACTCCGATGTCCTCTCCTGCGACGCCAATGCTGCGTTCCACTTTGTCGTAGTGAGGTTCAATGTCCTGGTAAGAAATGGGCCAGTCGTCGCCGTAGCCGTCCTGGCTGAAAGCTTTGAAGTTCAGGTCGCTGTATCTTGGAACGCCCCGCCCCCAGAACAGCGTCTTGCCTCCAACCACACGGGCGCGTGTCCAGTCGTAGGGCCGATCGCTTGGGGTGGTGTACGGATGCTGGCGGCGGTCCACAAAAAATGGCTGTACGTATTCGTTGACGACCTCTGGAAAGAACTCCTGCTCGCGCGGCGCAAGCCGGCCCCGAAACTTCGATTCATAGGGCCATTGGTGCGACCTGAAATCTTTGGCCGGGTCAACCGCAGGACCCGCCTCCAGAACCAGCACGCTCAATCCTTGCGTTGCCAGCTCCTGGGCTGCCCATCCGCCTGCCGCACCCGAGCCAACCACAATGCAATCGTAAACCGTTTTGGTGGAGTTTTTGCCCATGCACCGCTCCCCGTGCGTTTTGCCGGGTAATCTAGCAGGGCTGGGCCAGATGCTCAACCCGATTCCCTAACCGATTCCCTAACGGAGGTTGTGGAACTTGGGAAAATTGGAAGCGCGAGCAGTTGGCCGGCAAGTGCGTGCTCTGCGCGGTTCGGCAGGAGCCTCGCCGTCGCCTGGGCGACACTACCCGTTCTCGGCGACTCGCCAGACCATGCCACGGCGAGGCACAATCCTGCGGAAGGGAAGTTCTCCGGGCTTTGCGAAATAGCAAACAATCTCTCCCGAGGTTGAAGGTTGCATCATGGCCACGTGCAGCCCTGGCGGGCGCCCCAGAGGCCAGCGCGGCGGACCCACGAGCACGAAGTCGCAATTCGAAAGCACCTCGCCTGCCTGAATCACCGGCTGCATTGTGGTGAGATAGTAGATGTGTTCGGGACCACTGGTGTCATCCTCTGCCAAACCGAACAGCTGGCGAATGCCCACTTCCAGGGTGCGCCCTTCTCTCGCCAGCGATTTCAACTCCTCCAGGTCGCCCCGAAGCCGATTGCCGCTGGCATCGTGTTCGTACACCAGATGCCAGCCATCCTGAACGAACCATCGATAAACGCCGTACGGATAAGCTTGGCCCTCATCGATTACTGTGTTGTCGAGCATCCATTTAATGTGGGTGTACGTTCCTGAAGTGTCGTAGCTGAAAAAACTGCAGTAGGGTTGAGCGGCAATCTGGCCGCGATGAAAGTAAGAATGGTGATGCGTCATCAACCCGACGAAGGCCGGCCCGGACCCCGCATAGGTCTGCTGAAAATACAGAGTCTCTTCGTACGTGTCGGTCGTCATGTAGAGCCGCAAGCGGGCGCCGTTTCGCACCGCGTCGGAAACCCGGGCGATGCTGCCTTGGGTCACCTCGAGCTGTGTGGTTTGTTCCAACGCCAGCGTCCAGTCGTGCATGATTCTTGTCCTGGCCAGTGAATCGAATCCGTCCCCTCCCGGGATGACAAGATGCCGGGATTGCGGAAGTCGACTCGTCTAGTATTACTTTGTTAAGTCTCTTCGGGTGGCGCATACATCGTGCTTTTTACAATGTATGCGTACCGACCGCACACATGACAAACTGCGCCATGTGTGCGCCACCCAAAGTATCGGGACAAGACTTAACATAGTAATA
>VFZK01000059.1 GCA_016871215.1 Acidimicrobiia bacterium
CCGTGGGCCTTCAACCAGCGCTCGATTCCCCCTCGATCGGTGGCACTCAGCGTCAGTGGAGGCAAAACCATCGGCATGCCCAGACAATAAACTAATTTCCTGTTATTGCCCAGTTAGTTGTTGGACAATACACTAGCTGAAACACACCAGCGCGTTGCAGCGCGAGCTCTAGGTTCTGCGGTCCCGGCTTATTCCACCAGTTTCAGCTCTCTGAGAATGGCTTGAAGCCTTTCCCGATTGTTGGGCTGCATGGGGCACAACGGCAGCCGATAGACCTCTTCAATCAAGCCCATCATTGCCAATGCAGCTTTGACCGGGACAGGATTGGTTTCCACGAAGTTGGCACGCATCAGGGAATACGTCTCGTAGTGGATCCGGCGGGCTTCATCCCATCGATTGTCGAGGGCGGCATGAATCATCCGTGTAAATGCCTGCGGCATTTCGTTGGCTAGCACCGAGATGCACCCATCGCCCCCTACCGAGATCAGAGGCAGCGACAACGAGTCGTCACCGGACAGAACCGAGAAGCCGGCCGGCCGGCCGCGCAGAATCGTCATCATTTGGTCCAGATTGCCGGACGCTTCTTTGACACCGGCGATGTTCGGGATTTCTGACAGCCGCAGCAACGTTTCAGGCTCGATGTTGACGCCTGTGCGCCCGGGGATGTTGTAAATAATGATGGGGATGTCGGCAGATTCCGCAATCGCTCTGAAATGACGATAGTGCCCTTCCTGTGTCGGCTTGTTGTAGTACGGCCCGACTGACAAGACGGCGTCCGCCCCAATCTCCTTTGAAAAACGGGTGAGCTCGATGGCTCGATGGGTGTTATTGCTGCCGCCGCCGATGATGACTTTGGCGCGGCCATTCACGAACTTGGCGGTGAGTTCACAAACGCGGAAGTGCTCATCATAGTCGAGCGTGGAGGCTTCGCCGGTTGTGCCGCAGGGGACGATGCCATCGACTCCGCCTGCGATTTGAAACTCGATGAGCCGTTTCAGATGCTCCTCGTGTAGTTTCCCGTCCCGGTCGAACGGGGTCACCAGAGCTGTCATCGCTCCGCGAAACAGAGGTTGGGATCCCATTGGCTGAGCCTCCTCACGCCGTCAGGCGCCACAGTCTCTCGTCACAGCATGCCGCCCAACAGATCCTCCAGGACATTCTCGAACGTGTAAACGCCCTGCTTGCCCACAATCCATTCCGCTGCAAGCAGTGCCCCACTCGCAAAGCCCGCCCGCGACCGGGCGGTGTGAGTCAGTTCAAGGGTATCTGCAGCCGAGTCGAAAAACAGGGAGTGCGTTCCCGGAAAACTCCCGGCACGCAGAGACACCAAATGGAACTCTTCCGGCTCGATGGGCCGATTCAGCGAATCGACAACGAGACGTTTCTTACGCGGGAAGTGCTCCAGGACGACATTGGCTAGCTGGCGCGCCGTGCCGCTCGGACTGTCCGCTTTCAACCGATGATGAGTCTCCGCACCACACACGTCGTATTCGTCGAATCGGTGAAAAAGGCGCGCAGCCCCGGCCGCCACCCGGTAGAAGAGATTGACTCCCAAGGAGAAGTTGGGAGCATACACCAGGCCGGTTTTCCATTGAGAAACCCACTTCTCGACCTCCGGCAAATGGCGGTACCAGCCCGTTGTGCCGACCACGAGCGGTTTGCCCAGGCGGACCACCTGTTCGATGTTGGCAGTGGCAGCCTCCGGATGCGTAAACTCAAGGCAAACGTCCGCGGCCCCGATCGTTCGAAGCGAGATTTCGGTCGTCGCGCCAAGCTCTAGAGTGGGATCGATTCGAGCGGCCACAGAATGACCGCGCTTCTGAGCGGCCCGTTCGAGTTCCCGCCCCATCTTGCCATAGCCGATCAGCGCGATCTTCACAGGCTTCACCTCAGAAGAGCGGCTGGATCATATCAAATGCATTTTGCGGGCCGGAAATCTTTTCCACAAAGCGGCAAGTGCGTGGTAAGTTTCTGCCACCTCAGGCGGGCAGCATTAACGGAGTTGCAGAAGAATTCCCTCCCTGCTGCCGAGATACACTGAATCCTGGTTCGCACGTTTGCGAGCGCTGTCCTAGGCAAGGAGATCTTTGATGGATTTGGTCCAGTGGATTGCGGCTTTCGGCGCAGCCTTTGCAGCTGGCATGGTCAACTCGGTCGCAGGCGGAGGGACGCTGCTCACTTTCCCATCCCTGGTGTGGCTAGGTCAATCGCCTGTCGTCGCAAACGCCACCAGTACGGCGGCCCTGTGGCCAGGTTCTTTGGGCGGGATGTGGGGATACCGCAGCGAGCTGAAGAAAACGAAAGCGCCTTTTTTCTTCCTGATACTACCAAGCGTTGTTGGCGGTATCGCGGGCGCGGTGCTGTTGCGTCGGACGCCGCCCGGGGTTTTCGCCAAGTTCGTGCCGTTTCTGATCCTGTTCGCAACCATTTTGTTCATGCTGCAAGCGTCGGTGCAGCGCTGGCTGCGAGTTCATCAGCATCCGCACGATGGGGCCCGCTGGCTTGCGGGAGCGGCAACCTTTCAATTCGGAGTCGCTGTCTATGGTGGCTATTTCGGGGCTGGCATTGGCATTCTGATGCTGGCCGCGCTAAGCCTGCTAGGGTTGACCGACATCCATCAAATGAACGGGCTGAAGAATTTGTTTGCTCTTTGCATTAACGTCGTGGCGACGGCGTACTTTCTGGCGGCCGGTCTGGTGAATTGGCCAGTTGCGGCTACGATGGCATTGGGAGCTGTGGCTGGAGGCTACGGGGGCGCCGGCCTGGCACGTAAGGTGGGGCCTGCGATCGTCCGCCGGACGGTGATTGCGATCGGTTTCTTTATGACGGTCTCCCTATTCTTCAGACTGTACTGAACCCTTCCCGATGCGGGCGCCGGCCGCGGAATATCCGATTCCCCAAAAAATCCCGGCAACGGCTTCACCGGCGCTTTCTCTGCATCTGTGCTGAGTATTCTGCAAAGAACAAGAGAATCGCGGCAGACAGATAGACCCAGGACAGAATCATGATGACGCTGGCGATCGAGCCATAAACGTTCTTTTAGTTTGAAAACCGAATCAGTGTCGTGAACGCATATTTTGCCAACTCCCAGGTCCAGGCCGCCATGAGCGCCGCCGGCACAACCTGCGAGATGCGAATTCGAGTGTAGGGAACGATCTTGTAGATTAAAGCAAAGACACACACCGTCAGACAGAAGCTCACGATGACGACCAGAACTTCAAAAACAAACCCTGTCACCGACAGACTTCCTGCCTTCGGAAAGAATGTACGCACGAAGCGGTCGAAACGCCCAATCATGGCCGTGGCAAAGACGGACAGCAGGATGAAGGTGCCACACAACAGCGCCATCGACCCCGCCACGATTCTTTGAAAGAAGAAGTTTCTCTGCTTTTTGACTCCCCAAGCCCGATTGAGCGCCAACTCGAGCGGAACGAAAGCTCCCGACGCCGTCCAGACCAACAGAAACAGGGCAACGAGCGATGTGGGTCCAGCCGAAGCGGTAATCCGTCGCAGGTTGTCTTCTACCAACTCGGCGCCCACAGGAAGGTAGAAACGCACCGATTCGATGAGCTGCGACACGAGACTGAAGCGGCGAATGAAGACACCGCCCAAATTCAGCAGGATCAGAATGAGCGGGAAGAATGAGAAGAGGGTGTAAAAGGCGATCGCAGCGCCGTACGTCAGGGAGTTTCCCTGTAGAAACGCCACCAGCGCACGCCACAAATGGAAGCGAGTAGGCACGAAGGTCAACCGGACGTCGCAATCAACGGAGGTTCAGCGTAACGAGCAGCCTCATGGCGGGAAGAGCCGCTTTCAGTGGACTTCCTTCCGGCTCTCCTTTTCTGCGCGCTTCGCTTCTTGGCGGTTGGCAACTCGCTGCGGAAAAGTCGCCGCTCGACGGCCCACCTCAGCACGCCCCAGGCTAATCAGGTTTGCAAAGATGCGAATGGCGCCCGGAACACCCTCAGGCAGCTGTCGAAACCAAGCGTAGGAGGTCAGGATGTACTTGCCTTTGCCGTAGTCAGCCACCAGCAAGCCACCATCGAGAGGCTTGCTGCCGGGATCGCCGGAAGCTAGCAGTGGTCTGAATCGAGGATCGCGGTCCTGAACGAAGTAGAGCCCGCGCTCCTGAACCCAACCCTCGAAGTCATGCATCGTGATCTTGTTTGGATAGTTGAATACCGGGTGCTCGGGTTCGAGGATTGCGACGGGGGCATTCTCGTCGGTCACCCGATGATCGTTGCTTGCGATCTTCGCTGGATAGGGAGCGTATTGAGCTTTGTTCCAGGGTTCTTTGCGGTTGTATTGCACAACCAAGACGCCGCCCCGTTTCACGTACTCCAGGAGTCGTGCACTGTTCGCCATCAAATCCTCTCGCACGTCGTAGGCGCGCACGCCGGTGAGAATGCAATCGTAGATGCGCAAGTCGCCTGATACCAGATCCTCCGCTGTCAGCAGCTTCGTCGGGAGGCCCATTTGCTCGAGGGTTTCGGGAACGCGGTCTCCGGCGCCCATGATGTAGGCGACACGCAGCTTCAACGGCAGCTTGAGGTCAAGCGCGACAACTTCAGACTCGGCTTTCTGGTAGAGGGGCAGCTTCCAAAGGCCGAGGACGGAGTACATTCGATAGCTCTGGTCGATCGTCTGACTGTTGACCGTCGCCACAGCTTCGAAAGACGCTCGACCTAGTGGCATCCTGTCCGTAACGGCTGTGAACCCGAACGAGTTCTCTTCTCCCGCTTTCTGAAAAGCGAACGGCATCTGCTTGGGTTCACAGCTCCACCCGACAGGAGAACTCAGTGATAACGTGCCAGACACAGGACCGGGCGTGTTGTTCGACAACTTCACCTGAATCTGGCGCTTCCGCCCGGCAGGGCCCAGCGCCGCTAGCTGAAGAGTTGGCGTCACCCCTACCGCGAGAGGTGGGACGACGAGCAATGGGATTCGGCGCGCCCCCTTGAAAGGGTCTGCATCCAAGTGCTCTACAGCTCGATTGAGCCGCAAAGCCGTCCCCTTGACTCGATATTCGATGCTGGCCGACAGCGGCGCTCGAATGAGTGGCTCGTTGATGCGCGTTGGGTCAGGAATGGAATAGGCTGCCTCTTGCTTGTTCCTGCTGCTCCAATGAGGACTCGAGGGCAACGCATCCTCTGGAACAGTGACAGAAAGCTTGAGCGTCAGGGTCTCACCGGGCGCCAGTGCCTGCGTGACCCAAGGGCCGGAAACGTCGATCGATCTCTTCTCTTTAGGCGGAACCGGCTGTACCTGGCCTTCCAGCGGCCTGGGCTTCCAGCGCGGATCGAGCGGGAGATGGCGAATCTTGACCGTCTCTGAAGAACGATTGACGGACGTCAGAGTCGCTTGGAACGGCTGGCTTGGTGTGACTTCGGAATCGTCAGCCAGCGCTTCGAAATAGATCCCCGTGGAAAGCTCCAACGCCTTTTCGAAGTCGCGTTCGCTTTCGCTCAAGAAGAAACCCAAGTCCGGCGTTGCCGGCATCTCTCGGGCCCTTTGGCGCAGCTTTCGTACCTTCTCCAGCCCCTCCAGCAAGGGTTCCACCACTCCGCCGAAGTCGCTTGGACGCAGGTTCTCCTTGGCCCGGGCAATCAACCTCTCTACCTGGTGCAGCTCATCAGAGAACTCCTGCCGCTCTTCGCGGGAACCGTCTGCCTGGGCAGCAAGATCCGCCAGTCGAACGGACACCTGATCCAAGAACCCGCCGTCGGACTGGCCTTCAGGAAACACAAGCCGGTACTCGAACATCTTGGCGCCGGGCGGCGAATAGGAGCCTCCGCTCCCCTGGCTGCGATGAGAGCTGTACCCTCGCGAGGCGATCTCCTGGTAGGAAGCTCCAAAAATCGGCACGTGCTGGCCTGCATTCACGCGAAGCGTCGCCTGCTCCTTCTCGCCGACCCGGCTATAGAGCTTGTGCGGCTTCCACGGCAGCAGCCCCTGCTTCACCTGCTCGCTGAATCGCTCTGGATCGCCAGCTGCCTGAAACGCCTCGCGGGCTAGCACTCCTGCGGCTTGATGGTGTCCGTGCCCGTCCGATTTGTCTCCGCGCCACACGGAGATAATGACGTGTGGTCGAAAGTGTCGAATCGCTCGCACGATATCGGCCAACACCGTCTCTTTACCCCACTTGCCAAGCGTTTCTGCGGCGCTATTCGAGAAGCCGAAGTCAAAGGCCCGAGTAAAGAACTGTTGGATTCCGTAGTACTCGCCAGCAGCCATCATCTCGCCCGTTCGAATGAGGCCAAGCGCTTCGAACAGATCGGGTCCCGTCAAGTTCTGGCCGCCTTCGCCACGGCTCAAAGTCAGCAGCGCTGTGCGAGCATGGAGACCTCGGCTGACGTAGGGCAACACACCAGAGTTTTCGTCATCGGGATGTGCTGCGATAAACAGGACGCGTGAGGTGAATGGCAAACGATCGAGAGCCTGTGATAAGCCAACAAAGCCGCGGTCGATGGCAAGTTCCTGGCTTTGCGCGTCCAATCGCAGCGGAACGCAGAAGAGCAAGACAAGAGCAAGAGTCGTTTGTTTAGCCATAGTCAACGAAGCTGTCTGTTTGCGATACGAGCCCATCTGCCTCGAACTGGCCTCTGAGTATTGCAGCTCACTCAACGCTGGCTCAAAGGCCTGGCCGCGCAGGGCTGCCGGCTCCCGATAATTTGCCTGGGGCTGTCTCACGAGACTGCCCCGTCTCCGATATCGGACAGGTACTTCTGCGACACGACAAAAGTCGCACCGATGAGGAATATCAGAAAGACGCTGTAGGCCGCCGCACTCCCAAAATTGAACTGGCGCAACTGGGCCAGAATCTCGATCGAAATGGGTCGATTATGTATCGTGTAGATGACAATCGACGTCACGAATTCGCCCAGGGCAGTGACAAAAGCCAGCAGGGAACCGGCCAGAGCTCCAGGCAAGACCATCGGCAGAACCACTCGGCGCACGCTGTAGATCCAAGTCCCCCCAAGCGAACGAGCAGCCTCCTCCAGTGCTGGATCGAACTGTTCAAAGCTCGCCTGCACGGCTCGCACGACCACAGGCATATGACGAATGAAATAAGCCAGCGGCAAGAGCCAGTAAGTACCAACCAGCAGGATCCGGCCCTGCCACAGGCTATTCTGATTGAAGGTGCTGGCAAGGCTGAGACCCAGCACCGTGCCCGGCAAGGCCCAGGGCAAAAGGATCAAGCTCCCCAGCAACGCGCGCCCGCGCACCTGTTGCCGGACGATGAGATAGGCTGCGACAAGCGCAAACACGAAATTCGCCGACGTTGCCAAGGCGGCCATCTGCAGACTGTTGAGAATGGGTTCGAGAAACGACGAATCGGAAAGCAGGCGAGCATAGTTTTCGATCGTGTAACGCGGGGGAAGGATCTCCATCGTCCAGGTGCCGTCTTTCGCGAAACTGATCAAAAAAAGCGTCAAGTGCGGAAGTAGCAGGAACGCGACTGTGACGATTCCTGCGCCGCCTGCCAGTAGCCGCTTCAGCGGATGTGACACGAGGGTTACGGGCTGCCGGGCACCTTTGGTCGTCGACCGGTACTTCGATGTCCCTTCATAGCGCTGCAGGAGAAGCAGCACAAGGATGGAACTCGAAGCCAGAATCACAGTTTCTACCATGGCCATTTCTAAATCGCCGTTGAGTTTCGAGTTGTAAATCTGAAGCGACAAGACGCGAATGCCGCCGCCAAAGATATAGGGTGCGCTGAAGCTGGCCATCGAGGTCATGAACGTCAACAAGGATGCTCCAACCAGAGAAGGCGCGAGCTGCGGGAGGGTGACCCGCAAGAACGCTCTCGAAGAGGAAGCCCCGAGCGAGCGCGCCGCTTCCACTAACGTATAATCCAGCCTCTTAAGGCCAGCCGACACGAACATGTAGAAGTAGACGTACATGGTGTAGGCATGCACGAACAGAATCGCCCCGGCTCCGCGAAACGAAAACAACGGCTCGCGCAAGCCGAACCAGCGCTGCAGGCTTCGCGAAAGGATCCCGCTTTCACCATAGAGAAACAGGAACGAAATCACGCCGACCAGGGGCGGTAGCAGCACTGGCAGAGAAGCTAGAGCTGCGAAAACCTTGCGGCCTGGGAAGTCGAAGCGGTAAAAGAGGAATGCCAATGGAACCCCAATCAGACCAGAAAGAACAACGCTCCATCCCGATATCCAAAGGCTATTCCACAAAGCCTCCCTTTCGGATGCGCTGCCAAAAAACTCGATGTAATGAGCGAACGTAAGCGCTCCAGCTCCGATGAAGCTTTGGACAAGAATGTAGGCGTTGGGGTAGAGAACCAGCCAAAGAAGCAGAACAAGAATGAGCGCGTGAAAAGCGGTAGTGAAGGGGCGTCTCACGGGGCTTGACAAGTGGTGGCAGTCCTCCGCGCTCGGTGCAGCGCGGCTCAGCGAACCTTTCGACCAACGGGCACGAGGCTGTGGCTCCTGCAGGTGAGCGCTACACGTCCAGCACCTGGAAGTCTTCCACGCGAACCCAGAGATCCTTAGTCATTCCGACAGCCAACGGACCATCCGAAGTGGGACTCGCGCCGGAATGAGCGATCCACAGACGAACTCCTTCGCCTTCCGCCTCCCACTCTGACCAGGCCCCCGCGAAACGATAGCTCAAGAGCCGTGCCGAAAAGAGCCGAATCGTCCCCGCTCTCTCTTCGAACCCGATCTTTTCTGGCCGCAGCAGTAACTTGCAGCTTTGCCCAGCTTGGATGTGAAACCTAGCCGAGTCTGCAGGCTTGCGCAAGCGCAGTTCCCGCCCCGAAGGCCAGGCCAGGCATAGGCAGTCTCCACCCACGGCTGCGAAAGGCAAGGTGAACACGTTCGCTCGGCCGATAAACCGGGCAACGAATTCATTGGCCGGATGATCGTAGAGATCGCGTGCCGTTCCGAACTGCTGGCATCGTCCCTTGGAAAGGAGCGCAATCCGGTCGGAAAGAGCGAATGCCTCCTCTTGGTCGTGGGTGACGAACACAGTCGTCGTCTGTAGTGACGTAATCAGCTCCCGAAGCTGCTGGCGCGTCCGTTGACGCAAACTGGCGTCGAGATTACTCAAGGGTTCGTCCAGTAGAAGAATCTGGGGCTCGATCACAACGGCCCGCGCGATGGCGACGCGTTGTTGTTCACCGCCGCTCAGCTCGAACACCGCTCGATTGGCTTCGTTGGGCAGGTTCACCAGTTCCAACGCTCGATGGACACGGCTCTCGATCTGGCGGCGCGGAACTTTGGCGGCCCTTAGGCCGAAGCCAACGTTGTCGAACACGTTGAGATGAGGGAACAAGGCATAGGATTGGAACACGATCCCGACGCGGCGCCGCTCGGGAGGCAGCGGAGTCACATCGCGGCCATCGATCCAGACGGTCCCTGCCGTGGGTTCGAGAAACCCCGCAATCAATCGGATCGTTGTTGTCTTCCCACAGCCGCTGGGGCCGAGCAAGCTGACAAGCTCTCCCTTCTCGATGGACAGATTCAGTCCGTCGAGTGCTTTCTGGCTGCCGAACTGCTGCGTCAGATTCCTCAGTTCGAGATACGGCATACCGTTTCCGCGACTGCTCAAGCCAGACCGCAACGAGTCGGTAACTACGACTTGCCTCTGTTCCGGATCTGGCTGTCCCACCGCTTCATCCACTCGTTGGATTTCTCTTCCAATACTTTCCAGTCGAGCGGCATCGTTCGAATCGTGGTCTGGCGAATCCACACCGGCAGCTCCTGGCGTGGGATATCCCGGCGGCACGGAATACGGTAGAACTTGTTGGCCGCCAGCAGCGTGCTCTCCTTCGACGTGACATATTCGTAAAACCGTCTCGCCGTGTCCGCGTGCGCGGCCCCATTCAAGAGTGCAATCCCGTCAGTCACTACCGGCGTGCCACTTGAGGGAATGACGTAGTCCAATGGATACTGATATTGGGTGTGCTGCAGTACAATATCGGGCATATTCCACACGGTAACCAGGCCTTCCTGCCTTGCGAGCTTCTGGCTGAGCAGGGTCAAATTGGCAACATAGTCTTTTGTATTCGCATCCAGCTTCCGGAGCCACTGGAAGCCTGCCTCGACGGTTCCTGTTGTCTGATGGCTTCGCAGAATGAGAGCACAGAAAATCGTGCGCATAGTGCCAGAAGCCAGCGGATCGCGCAGGATGATCTTATTTTGCCATTTCGCGTCCAGAAGGTCGTCCCAATCCCGCGGAGCTTCTTCCGGTTTTAGGGCCGCACTGTTGTAGGCAATGACCTCGGGCGTTTCGTAGGTGCCATACCAGAAGTCGTTTGCGCTGCGCGCTTCCGCTGCGACTTCGCCAGACCAGGTAGGGCGATAGGGTTGGAGAAGCCGCTCCTTCTCCGCTTGCTGGAAGAGGATGGAAGGAGCTCCCCACCAGACATCGGCTTGAGGATTCTCTCTTTCCGATCGCACGCGGTCGAGCACGTCCTGGCTCCCCATGTCGAGCCACCGCACATCTACGGCCGGGTTGGCTAGCTCGAAACCTGCTTCGAATTCTCCCAGCAACTCTTTGCCGTGCGTGGAGTAGACGATCAAGGGCAATTTCCCCCCGCCACTACCGCTGCAGCTGGGCTGCAGCGCGAGACCAGAAACGAGCAGGGCAGCAGCCCAGAATCGGTTCAGACAGAGACAGGAGCGTTGCATCATGGGAGGTGTAGAGCGAGTCAAGGTGCGCTTTTGCTGGCCAGGCAATCGAGGCTGGCAAGGTTCTCGGGATAACGCCCCAACGCCAGTTGTTGGGCCTCCAACCAGCGCCTTCGGTTGGCATTCGCCTTCAGATGCCGGCGAATGCTGCTCCGCACTGTTGCTGGCGCAGGACCACCCACGATCTTGCGGACGGAGACAAACTGAGCTGGATCAAGAACACGCGACAGTTGCTGCGGCGGAATGCGAATTGTTTCCCCTGCAACCTCACGGCTATACCGAGCCGTCAATGCGGACACGGCATCACTCCGGGGTTCGCCCTTTCGACGCGAGGGCTGCTGGCGCAACCCAAGCGCCACCCGGCTCACGACGCGGTGGGCCATGCGGAACGGCAGCCGGCGATCTCGCACGAGCACATCGGCAAGCTCCGTCAACGTAATGCCGTTGCTGCGGCAAAGCGCCAGAGCTCGCTCCCGGTCGACGACCATCGACTTCAACACCTGCGTGAGCAAATCGACAACCCTCGATGCGTAGTCGAAAGCATTGCGAACGACAGGCTGAATATCGTCCTCAGCATCCACCACATCGCCAAATGGAGTATTGTGCAAACCCAACGCGACTGCCTGGCACTGGCCCAGTCCACAACTCGCTAACACTCGCAGATGTTCGAGAGCCACCGGGTTACGTTTTTGCGGCATGATGCTGCTGCACTGGACGAAGCCTTCCGCCAGAGAAATCAATTGCGAGTCTTGGGAACTCCAGCCGAGCAGGTCCTGGATAAACCGCCCTAGATTAATCATAAGCGTCGAGGCGGCACCGACACTCTCAATGAGATAATCGACGCTGGCGATGCAGCCATAGGCGTTTTCCATCACCGCCGAGAATCCGAGCAGCTTCGACAGCAACGCACGGTCGATCGGGAAACCCGTTGTCGTGGCAACACACGCTCCCAGTGGACACCGATTCACGGTCTGAAAAGCGCTCGCAAGGCGATTCAAGTCGCGTTCCAGAAACTCGACAGCCGCCATCAGATAATGAGCCAACGTTGTCGGCTGCGCGAGCTGCGTGTGGGTGACAACGGGAAAAAGCGTTTTCAGGTGCCGCTTGGACAATTCGAGCAAGAGGCTTTGCAGCAAACTGACCTGCTGCGCCAGCCCCAGCAGCTCCTTGCGCAAGACCATGCGATACAGGGTGATGTCGATGTCGTTGCGGCTGCGCGCAACGCTCAAATGACCCGCAACACGACTTCCACAGAGGGCCTCAAGCCGCCGCTCAACGTGAAAGAACAGATCCTCTTCGGCGCCTCGATACCGGTACGAAGCCAGTTGGTTCTCCTGGGTGGAGATCTGCTTCAAGGCCGCAAGGATTCTCGCACCGTGCGACTTCGGGATGATGCCGCACCTGGCCAACATGATCGCGTGGGCGCGATTGATTTCGATGAGCGGCCGAAAGAAGTGGCGAACCGAATGGTCAAAATTTGGTTTCAGGACAGCCTGAAGGTACGACGGATGGGGAAAACCGGAAGATGCAGGCACACGCACTAACAGATCTCCAGATGTGCCGGCCTGACTGCAAAGGCCAACAAGCCCTGGATTCTAGAAGAAACCCAAACGCCGTGCAAATTCAAGCGCTCACCGATGCTTTCAGCAACGAGCTGGGAGCACCTACGCTGAGATTTGGCAGAACGCGCGCAACGGGTTTCCGTATCGCGCTCCGAGTACTATTCGACCGTGACTGACTTTGCCAGATTTCTGGGTTGGTCCACGTCGCAGCCGCGGCGAATGGCAATGTAATAGGAAAGCAACTGGAGCGGAACTGACTCGAGGACCGGCAAGAGGAAGTCATTCGTCGGCGGGACCTCAATATGGTAGTCCGAAGCCTCAATGGCTTCCTTATTGAAGGGGGTAACCAGGGAAATGACGATGCCGTCGCGGGCTTTGACTTCTTTGATGTTGCTGAGTGTTTTCTCATACAGCTGAACGGACCGTGGGTTGTTGATGTTGCTGGTGGCGATTACGACGACTGGCAGCTTCTCATCGATCAACGCGTTGGGCCCATGTTTCATTTCACCGGAAGGGTACCCTTCGGCATGAATGTACGATATCTCCTTGAGCTTCAACGCTCCTTCTAGCGCGACTGGATAATGGATGCCTCGCCCCAGATACAGAAAATTGGGCGAACGGAAGAAGTGCTTCGAGAGTTCTTCGAGATACTCGGTCTTCCCAAAGATGGACTCGATCTTCTGAGGAAGCTTGGCCAAGTCTTCGACATAGTTCTGGGCCTGCTCCTGGGTTAGCGTCTGGCGGGCCTCTGCCAGATAGAGGGCCAGCAGATACAGGCAGGTGAGTTGGGTGGTGAAACTCTTGGTGGCCGCAACCCCAATCTCCGGACCCGCGTGCGTATAAAGCACACCGTCGGCCTCACGGGTCACCATGCTGCCAACCACATTGCAGATCGCTACGTTGCGCGCGCCCTTCTCCTTGAGCTCGCGTTGTGCGGCCAGCGTGTCTGCAGTCTCTCCAGATTGCGTGATGACCACAGCCAGGGTATTCGTTGGAACGACGGGATCGCGGTAGCGATACTCGGAACCGTAGTCTACCTCTACCGGCAGGCGAGCCAAGCTCTCGATCATGAATTTGCCCGTGAGCGCCGCATGCCAGCTAGTGCCGCAGGCGACAATGCGAATATGCTCAACCTTGCGGAAATCGGTCTCTGAGATTTTCAACTCCTCCAGCAGGACTTTGCCCGTGTCTCGCGAAACACGCCCGAGCGTTGTGTCTCGGACAGCGCGCGGTTGCTCATGAATCTCCTTGAGCATGAAGTGCTTGAAACCGCCTTTCTCCGCCATGATCGGATCCCAGGTGATTCTCTGCGGCTTGCTGGGAAGAACATTGCCTTGGAAATCGGTGATCTGCACTCCGCCGGGGGTCAACACCGTCATTTCGGAATCGCCCAGGAACACCACATCGCGCGTGTGGGTAAGAATGGCCGGGATATCGGAAGCGACAAACGACTCGCTTTCCCCGAGCCCGACGACGACCGGAGGACCGATGCGGGCCGCTACGATTTTCTGAGGATCTTTCGTCGATAACGCGACGATGGCATAGATGCCAGTGATTTGGGCCAGCGCTTTGCGAACGGCTGCTTCCAGGGATCCCGAGAGGTGTTTCTCGATCAGATGGGCAATCACCTCGGTGTCGGTTTCCGTCAAGAAGGTATGGCCCTCTGCGACTAGAGCTTTCTTAAGGGGAAGGTAGTTTTCGACAATGCCGTTGTGGACAACGACGACCTCGCCTCGGCAGTCTCGATGAGGATGAGCGTTCTCTTCGGTCGGACGGCCATGCGTGGCCCACCGTGTATGTCCGATGCCGTAGCTGCCATCGCACGGGTTCTGCCGAAGAGCTTCCTCCAGATTGCAAAGCCTCCCTGAAGCGCGTCGTATCTGCAGTTGGCCGTCATTGACTACGGCGATCCCAGCAGAATCGTAACCGCGGTACTCCAGACGCTTCAACCCCTCCACGAGCACAGGTACAACCGCCTTCTTCCCGAGATATCCGACAATTCCGCACACGAGGCTACTCCTTACGCCGGGATTCTCTCTTCTTCCTGGCCCAGTGTTCTTTGTTTACCTGTTGCGACCGGGCGATGGCCAAGGCATCTTCAGGGACATCCTGGTCAATTGTGGATCCCGCCGCGATGTAGGCGCCGCGACGAACCGTAACGGGCGCGATCAGCTGTGAGTCGCTCCCAACGAAAACGCCGTCCTCAATGATCGTTCGGTGCTTGCTCACACCATCGTAGTTGCAGGTGATAGTTCCTGCGCCGACGTTGACGTCCTGGCCGATCTCGGCATCGCCTAGATAGCTCAGATGCGCTGCTTTCGTCTTGTCGCCAAGGCGCGAGTTCTTGATCTCGACGAAATTTCCGATGCGCGCCTTGCTGCCGATGACGGTGTTGCTCTTGAGGTGAGCGAAAGGACCGACCTGGCTGCCGGCTTGAACGTGGCTTTCGGCTATGAGGCAGGAATCCAGCACCACAACACCATCCCCGATCTTAGAAGCGCTGATGCGAACGTTCGGGTAGATCTGGCAACTCGCGCCAATCACGGTTCCTTTCTCAAGAAAGACATTCGGATAAAGCACAGAGTCTGGACCGACCTGGACACTAGGTTCCACATAGGCGGACTCAGGATCGATCACCGTCACGCCGTCTTCCATGAGCTGTTTCAGCTTCTTTCGCCGGACGATGCGCTCAAGCTCAGCCAGCTCACTGCGGCTGTTGACTCCACTCACTTCCCAAGCGTCCTCGCAGAGGAAAGCTCCAATGCGCTTCTTCTGCTCCCTTAACAAGCCGATGCAGTCGGTCAGGTAGAATTCCCTCTGGGAATTCGCGGCTGAAAGCGCGTCGATGACCTGTGCCAAATCGGGAATCGAAAAACAATAGATCCCAGCGTTCACCTCCGATAGCCGGCGTTCCTCGTCTGTCGCGTCTTTGTGTTCCACGATGCGCTCGACTGCTCCGGCAGCGTCCCGCACCACTCGCCCATAGCCAGTCGCATCCACCAATCGAGTCGAGAGAAGAGTCGCGCTGGCATTGGACTGCGCGTGCTGGTCGACGAGCCGTTGCAGCGTACGAGCCGAAATGAGCGGGACATCACCCGACAAGATCAAAAGGTCTCCCTGCCTGTGCTTCCAGAAGCCACCCGCAACCTGAACCGCATGGCCGGTTCCCAGCTGCGGCTGTTGAACAGCAAATTCGAGACCTAAGTGCGCTAACGCGCGCTGCACTTGCTGTGCCTCGTGGCCAACCACAACACAAGTAGCCGACGGGCTTAACGGGAGGGCCGCTTCCACAACATGCTCAATCAAAGGTTTGCCTGCCAGGGAATGAAGCACTTTGGGCAAGGCCGATTTCAGCCGAGTACCTTTGCCGGCTGCCAGAATCAGCAGTGTCAGATCTAGCATTAGAGACTCACGGCTTCGGTTTGAAGGGGATTGGCATGCAGGTCGCGGCTGGCGTGGGACAGTACCAACTCAAAAATGGCCTGCGACAACTTCTTGGGATCATGCCGAACCTTGTCATGGTCGGCCGCCAGAAGATCTTTGAATACGAGCAATACGCCGAGGCTCGCAACTTCTTCGACGTCTATGTCAATCTGGGCTGCGTTCTCAGCCAGATAAGTCTGCTTCTGGATTGCCGAGATCGGCGTAAGGTTGCATAGAAAATAGTCGAACGGGAAGTCAGAGCAGTGCTCGATGACCGCACGTACATGATCGGCAGCCGAGAACCCGAACGTTTCTCCGGGCTGGGTCATGATGTTTCCGATGTAGATTTTCACGGCTGCGCTCTGGCGGATCGCTTCCGGTATACCATTCACCAAAAGGTTCGGCAACAAACTCGTATAGAGCGATCCCGGTCCAAGTGTGATCACATCGGCTCTTGCAATGGCTTCGAGAGTTTCGGGCAGCGGGTCGCAGGATTGCGGGAAGACTGCGATCTTGCGAATCCGAAGTGGGGATCGGCCAATCAGAGACTCGCCGAACAGAGAGGCTCCGTTCTCCATCTCCCCGATCAAATGCACGTCAGACATGGTCGACGGCAAGATCCGCCCTTTGATTGCCAGGACTTCGCTGGAGAGCCGAATGGCCTCCAAGAAATCTCCTGTGACGCTGGCCAAAGCAGTCAGGAACAGGTTCCCAAAACTGTGTCCCCTGAGCTCACCACCACTGTCGAACCGATGCTGAAAAAGCTTGGACATCAGAAGCTCATCTTCAGAAAGAGCGACCAAGCACTTGCGGATGTCGCCGGGGGGCAGCATCTGGAATTCGTCTCGCAGCCGGCCTGAACTGCCGCCATCGTCGGTTACGGTCACCACAGCGGTAAGCTCTCGAATCGAGAAGAGGGGAAGATCGCCGGAGGACGGGCCGACGTGCCGCTTCAGTCCAGACAGCAGCTGGGAAAGCCCAGTACCTCCTCCGATGGCTACAATGTTGATTCTCCAGGGCTGGTTCTTCACAAGTGGCTCTTCGGCGAGAAGCTGAAAAACTGTAGTCGCAACGGCTTGCAGCGCAGGATTGACTGCAGTGTTATCGAGTAGGTGCGGGTGGCTGATCTGGAAAGACCAGTGAGGCGAAGCGGCTGTCCTGCTTGAGCGTCTCAAAGTCAGAATCACGCTGAGCCAAAAAACGGTTCTCGGGCTTCAGGCTGATGGCCGTTTGCAGATTAGCCAGCGCGCTATCGAAGTCGCCCGTCCTGCACTGCGTGGCGGCCAATGCGTAAATTACGTAGTCGCACTTAGGATCCGACTTGAGCGCCCTGTTAAGGTGATCGATCGATTCGTCGTACTTCCCTTGATTCATGAGAGCAATTGCTACGTCGTAGTGCTCGTCCAGAGTCCGCGCAGCAGATGGCCTTCGAGCAAGCTTCTGCTCACAGAGCCGAAGATGGATTCTGCACCGCTCCAAAACTTCCTTATCATCCGCGAACGTAGCGATGACTTTCTCAAAAGCAATCCTAGCCTTCTCATAATCGTGGGAATACAAGAACCTCACAGCGGCCTCATACTGCTTTAGCGAGGCGGTTCGAATCAGCTGGCGCGGCTTCTCGTCTCTGGACATGGACTTGCCAGCGGACCGATCCGTACTAATCTCTTTAGCATGAGTTGATTGCGCCCGTTTTGGAACCGTCGACGATCTGTGGGTCCTGACAGTGGCCTTCTGCGACGACGCCGAGCGGGCAGTCCTCGGTTTCTTGGCCAAGACTTTGGGAGTGCGCTTCGCGCCTCGCTGCAAGCGCACCTTCGCAGCAGTGTTAGCACGGCGTTTCTTCACTGGAGATGGCTTTGGCACGGAAGCCTCCTCGACTACGCGATAGGTATGAAACAGCGTCGATCGTCTACAGAGAAGACTGTTTTGGACTCGTTACAAACCAACTCAAACTGAAGCCCCAAAAGCAATCATAATAAACAGTTTATCATGCCACAATCGCCGTGCAGGACGCGTAAGTTTATAGCAGGAAAAGGAAAATGTGTCAAGCTACCCCACCGGCTTCAAGATCAATGACCCCTGCCGGAGCGATCTTTCAACTAAAGTATTCCCAAGTGAACGTCGATGCTATCGGGCGGCAAGGGGTGTGCGACAAATTTGTGGGTGAATTTTAGCTGGCCCGTCGGGATTCCCAGAAGTCTTCCCATAGGTTGCTTAGGTCCAGACAGCGCAGAGCCGAGATGGCATTGGCGCCGCGCAAGGTCCAGTG
>VFZK01000060.1 GCA_016871215.1 Acidimicrobiia bacterium
AATCATCGATTCAATCAAGCCCCACTGAGCCTCGTTGAGGTCACTGGGGTAGCTCTTGCGCTGCGTTTCAATCGGAGTCGACAGGGGAGACCTCGCTGTTGGTCTGGGTTCCCATGTTCTTTTAATGCATCGAATCTCACTTGTTCAGCGGTTTCCGATCTATCATCGGATTTTTAAACACCCTCTTAATGCGAAGCGGGAAGGGGAACTCCTGTTCGTTCCAGGAGACTGCCTCCCCGCGACGGTCTTCCTTTCCAACCCGCACTATTTCTTCAGTGCTGGCGGAGCAGCCGTGGGTTTGGCCGCTGCCGGAGCCTTCGGGGACGCGGGCGGGGCAGGACTGGCAGTCGGAGCAGCATTGCTGGAAACCTGCGTGGCGTCGTAGCGCTTGATGACGTCGTCGGTAATGTCGATGGTTGGGTCGATGTACGTCAGCTGCGTGGTCTGGGACGAAGAATCCAAAACCAGCGTGAACTTGTTTTCTTTGGCATATTGCTGAACCAGCGGGGCAAGCTTGCTGCCGATCCGGTTGAAGATCTGGTTTCTCAGATCACTAAATTCCTTCTCAGCGTCTTCTTGCGACCGCTGGAGATCGGTCGTCTTGCTTTCGATGCTTCGATTCAGCGCCGCTTTCGCTTCGTCGTTCAGCGTAGCGGCCTGGCTACTCAGCTGCTGCCGCAACGTCTCGACCTCTTTCTGCTTGCGTGCCAATTCCTCGCGTTTGGCCTCGAACTTCTTCTGAAATTCCTCGTTGGCCGCCTTTCCCTCGGCACACTCGACAATCGCGCGCAGCACATTCATGACCCCAAACTTCGGGGCACTACCCTGACCCGCCCCAACCACCGGCAGCCCAAGGGTTATGGCAGCCATCAGAATCAAACCTCTTCTCATGTGAAATAAAGCTCCTTTCTTAAGGTCTAGAGTTCGACACACTCACTACTGGACCGCCCCGCTCGCTTCGACCGAGCCTAGCTCAACGAGCCGGTTCGAAATCAGCCCGTACAGTGTAAAGACGTAGCGATGAGGCGACGCTTCAATCCCATCATACCGCACCGTCCCGGTCTTCCCTTTGGCTACCAAAACCGGAGACCCGCTGGCGCCGGCGTCAGTCACGAAAACTCTGGCGTCAGACACATCGTTCGTCGTGCTCCAGCTCACGACGGTCGAGCAGCTGCTTCCGCCGGACGGAATAGTACAGGACCTGGGTGCAGCGGAAATGGTTCCCGAAGGCGACGCTGGCTTCGACTCCTCCTTGCCAGTGACTTCGAGGGCTGCGATCGTCGTGCGTCCCGTTGCAGTCACCTCGAAAAGCGTGAAGATATAACGGTGCGGAGGCGCCTGAATCCAGCTAAGCTCCACCGTACCTGTCTTACCTGCCTCTATCGCCGACGGCAGATGGCCAAAGCCAATATCTTGGACGTAAAGAATCGCGTTGGCAACTTCGTCGATAGTTTTCCAGGTGACGGTCGTCGTGCAGGCCGCTGCTCCTGCCGGGATTTCGCACGGGTTGGACGAAGCTGACAGCGTCCCGCGGCTCGGTGGCGGATTGCCCTCCTGGGCCGTCAGCTCCATGAACCCAAGCTCTCGCTGCGCGCCACCACCGACATCGTAAATCGCAAACTTGTACCTGTGAGGAAAGCCTTGGATCCAATTGATCGTGACTTTCCCGGATGCGTCGAGCGAGAAGAGCGTCTCGGGACCCCCGACACCAACGTCCTGGACACGCAGCTGAGGCGCTTCAGCATTAACGATCGTCCATGTGAGATCGACGGTACAGGTGTCTTTCCCGAAAGGGATCTCGCACGGATTCGCTGTAGCGTCAATCGCGTTGACGGGCCCAACGGCGTTGCTGGTATTCTCGACCGTTGCATCCACTTGGCTGGTACTGCCCTCAGCTGCGGGAATGTTGATCCAGGCGCTGCTATCGCCGATCTGATAAGCAGCCTTGAAACTGAAAGTCCCAGTTCGAGTCAAAACGAGCGACCGGGAGAACTT
The DNA here is from genome assembly GCA_016871215.1 of Acidimicrobiia bacterium. GTDB lineage: Bacteria > Acidobacteriota > Terriglobia > Versatilivoradales > Versatilivoraceae > VFZK01. Next base: position 1,996 of record VFZK01000060.1, read on the forward strand.
GATGGAGTCGCCCGGCTCGATGACCAAGAACCGCAGCGGAGGGAAGTTTGGAACGTCGTTGTCCGGGTCGTTCTCCAGCAGGGTTACTGCCTTCAGGAACGCCGTGCTGCCACCTTGATTCGTCAAGGTAAACGTCGCGGTCAACGTTTGAGCCACCTGGGGAGACGAAGCCGGGTCGAGGACGATCCCCGCTGTCACAATCGGAGCGGCTGGCGAACCGTCACCCGCCGGAACGCGGCTGGTGAAAACATCCTTTTTGCCCGCCGCCTGAGGCTGCAGCGGCAAGGCGGTAGGAAAGTTGCTCGACTCTGTTGTGCCTGCCACCCAGGCGCTTCCTGTTACATCGAAAAGGCGGTTCGACGGCGGAAGAATCGCAATCGACTCTGCAGAATCCGCTCCCGCGCCCCCCAAATACGACGAGTACACCAGCCCCGTCCCAATCGAGTTCAGTTCAGCCACGAAAGCATCCGTCGCGCCACCGCCAAACTGCCCTTGGGCCGCAGCTTGGGTTGGGAGGTCGGTGGAATCCGTGACCCCAGCGATGTGGAGCGCTCCGGCTGCTCTCACGGCCAGAGCCCGAATGGCGTCGTTGCCGTTGCCACCGAAGAAGGACGCATAGACCAGAGAACTGGACTTGGATGCAGTCGTGCGCAGCTTCACGATGAAGCCATCCAGGTCGCTTCCGCCATGCTCCTTCTTGATGGCATCGTCGGTTGTAGTAAAGTCGGTCGAATCGCTTTCTCCAGCCACAGAAGCTAGTCCCGAGTCGTCCACCGCCACTGCGTTTGCCGCTTCGTTGCCGCTGCCACCCAGGAAAGTCGAGTAGGTGACCAGATCGCCCGAGGCGTTGAACTTCGTCAGGAAGCCATCATCCAGAGTGCTGCGACGCAGCGCCTGATACCCGTTGTGAACGATCAGGTTGGGCGAGCGCGTCCGGCCCGTGACGTAGGCCCGGCCACCCGAGTCCACAGCAATGCCCCTTCCTTCGTCCAAATCGAAGCCTCCCAAATAGGTCGAGTACACGAGGCGCTTACCATCGTCGTTTAGCCTGGTGACGAACGCATCCGAACCGCCACCACCGTAGTTCCTTTGGAAGGTGATCCGCGAAGTTGGAAAGTCCAGCGAGTTCGTGCCCCCAGTGATGTAGGCCTGTGCTCCGGCTAGAGCGATGCCTCCGCCCTCGAATCCCTCGTCGCGAGTGCCGCCCAGGTAGGTGGAATACACTAGCTGGTTACCCGCTGGGTTCAGTTTGAGAACAAACGCGTCGCTAGCACCACGCAGAGCTGGCTGAAGCGCGCCGGGCGTGACCGGAAAATTGGAGGAACGCGTCCCGCCAGTCACATAGACACTGCCCGAAGGGTCGACGGCCAGAGCTTTGGCCACGTCGGCGTCGAGTCCGCCCAGATAAGCGGAGTAAATCAGGGCGTTGCCGGCTGGATTCAGCTTCGAAACGAACACGTCTTCTCCGCCTGCGCTAGACGCGTTGCCCGACTGGGGAAAATTCGCGGATAGGGTCGTCCCTGTCAGGTAAGCGTTCCCTTCCGCGTCCATGGCGATTGCCGCCGCACGATCGTCGTCGCGGCCACCAAGGTAGGTCGAGTACGTCAGAACTGGGTCGATAACCACAGGCGATGATGGGTCGAAAGCTCCCAACTCGAAACGGATTCGGTTCCCTTTCTCCAATCTGTAGGCCGACTCGATTGGCCGAGCCTGACCTCTGGACCACTGATACGCCCGTGGCCTCTTCAAACGCAGTTCGCCTGATCCCGCAGCGAGTTTCAAATCCCCACCTGCGTCGATGCTGAGAGCATCGACTCCCTGAAATTCCAACGCGATCACCCCAGGATCGACACCGGCAGCCACTACATAGTCGTATTCCAGTTGGCCCCCGCTGCCGTAGTAGACCACATCGACGCCGGGATAGACGTCCTGATAGGTCACTTTGGCAAAGTGCGGGATATCAGTCTTCCAGACTCGCGGGTCGTTGCCCAGAAAATAGTGGCTTCTGGCCTGCATGCGCTCCGAACCAGTAACTCGAGGCCGTAAAGTGGCACCCAAGTGCCTCAAGTGAACCCACGGCACCGTCTTGGATTGTTTCAGCGGGTTCCGGCTCGCCAATCCCACAACCGCTTCAGTGTCTGTCAACAGCAGCGAATAGCCTCTGCCTCGCGACAGGTACCTCACTCGAGCCTCGGCTTGCCCCTGATTTGATTCAAACCCGATCGACGCGCTCCGAGACCCTGCCTGAAATTCGCAAGCCAGCTTCGAAGAGTCGGGCACCCCAGCGTTCCGGCTCACGAACCAGCCGTGCAGGATCCCGGCTGAAACCAACCCAACGGTGATCAGCGCGGAGCGAAGAACGCGAGCCGGCTTGGCTCGACGGTAACTTTGGAGAATTCCAACAAACATTGACCGAAATCTCACAACATCCTCACACAGGGAACGGGTGCGCTGCTCTCATTGAATCGGCACTGCTTCCAGAAAACCGCTCGTCCGGCTGGCGCTCCCAATGAGCGTGACTGCCAGGATTGGCTGCACATTGGGAGACTCAATCTCCAGCGGCCCGAAGTTATTCTCCACTCCCAACTCCGCGAACACGTCCTCGCTGTAGTAGAAGCCATTGGTCTCGATGAAAATGCCTCCTTTGGTTGCCAGCACTTGACCGGTTTCGTTGTCTCGCGCCGTCAGGTTTACGACAGCCCGGGTATTGCCAAGGTTCATCAACACCAGGCGCGAGCGAAAGGCTCCGGTGTTGGTAGCAGAGTTGATAAGCAGCCGCGAGAACCCTCCAGTCCGTCCCACCTGAAGCCCCGGATCGTTGCTGCTGTTGTCGATGATCGAAATGAAGCTAGAGAAGGGTTGGTCCGACATGACGCGCAAAGAGCCCAATGTGTTGGTGACTCGGCCTCGGCCGAGAAGCACTCGGTTGACGTTGTTGATCTGCTTCAGTCCACGTGGAGCGACCTTGGCGACGCCTGAAGCCATGACGTTGCCACCTTGATCGCGCAGTTCGATTTCGATGTTCGCTTCGACGGTTCCGATGTTCGTGACCCCCAGATTCGAGCGGAACGATTCCGTGTCGAAAGCGAACGGCAAGTAGTTTACGAATCCGAGCTGGGCGGTGTAGACGGCATCGTTGGTCGGACTGGCAACCAGAGCGGTGTTGTTCGTCGGATTCAACGCGATGTGTGTCGGCGTATCGCCAACGCCGGTCACAACCGTCGTGAACTTGGTATTGTCACCCAGGTTGACCATCGAGATGCTCTTGTTACCGTTAGAGAGCACCGCTGCGAAGTTGGTGTTGGGGTTGATGACGGCCCCGAACGGTCGGCTGCCAACCGTGACCGTGGCTTCGATTGGATTGGCCGCGAGATCGGTGAGCTTGTCCAGATTAAGAACCGTGATGTCGTTGGTGTCTGAATTCACCACGACTGCCCTCTTGGTTTGCAGATTCAGAGCGATGTCCACCGGCCTGAGCCCTACCGTGACATCGCGCGTGCGCCCTTTGGTCTGCATGTCGATGATGGATACGCTGTCACTCTGGAAATTGACCACGATCGCAATTTTCTTTTCGCGATAGTAGGCGACGCCGATAGGATTCGAGCCCACCAGAATCGGCTCGGCCACAACCAGACTGTTGCTGTTGAGATCGATAAGCGACACGCTGTTGCCGTTCAAATTGGCGACGATCGCGATATTGTTTGCCGTATCGATGGCAACATCGCGCGGGCTGAACCGGAAATTAGGGTTCGAAGAGTCGGCCCTTCCGACGGCAATCGTCGCGACAACCGTAGCGCTGGCCAGATCGATCACGGAAATATTGTCGCTTCCAAAGTTGGTTACCACGGCTTGATTCGTTACCGGATTAATAGCGACGCTAGTCGGAAAGGTTCCAACGGTAATCGTGTTCTTGATCGAGCCGTCAGCCAGGTTCACGATTGAGACCGAATTGTTGTTGCGGTTCACCACCACGGCTAGCGTCGCGTCCTGCGTCAACTCGACCGCGAATGGCCCGCTGCCCACGGGAAGCAGAAGGGATTGGGCCAGCAACGGCCCAACACCAGCCGCTGCCAGCCACGCCAGACTCACAACTGAGAAGAACTTTTTCATACTGAGCCTCAAGTAACCCCTTGGCCCGTCGCACAGAGCCAAGGGATGCAATCGTCCATCGATAATCGTCGCCTTAAAACGTTCTACCAACCGTGAACTTGATTTCTCGCTTGTTGGCATCCCGGTAGAAGAACGGGAAGCCGCCTTCCGGCCGAGCGATAATGTCGTCATAACGCAACGGGTTGTAGCCGAAGATCAGGCGGAAGGGAGCATTGACGACAGGCAGAACCACCTGCACCTCAACCCCGGTGGAGGCACGCGCTTTGCTGGTACCAGGCACCAGATCGACCTGTTCGCCGGGCCGATAAGGCCGGAAAGAATTATTCTCGAACTTGTAGAGGTTCGTGACGGCTGACTCGGCGATGCGCAGCTGCGATTTCTTCCATACCCAGGACCGTCCAATGTCTAAAAACGGAGCCAACGTGACGGGGCCCACGATCGGGATTCGGTATTCGATGTTGTAGACCACCTGGGTATCGCCACCGACCGGCGTAATGAACGACGAGAACACGGCCACATTGTCGATGATCGTTCCACCGGTTGTGGGATCGATCACCGGAGCCCCAGTGGGGTCGCGGCGAGTTACCTGGTTGAAAGTTCGCTGAGTGACGAGCGCTAGCGGACTGAGCGCACGAATATCAAAGCCGCGAATAGAATCCTCTCCTCCAATGAACGCGCGATCGAAAATGGGCGCCGACAGGCCGCCAAAGCCCGAGACGTAGGAGAACAGACCACGCATGCCCAAAGTGTTTCGCCGTTTGTTCATCGGTCTGAACCACTTGGCTTCGAGATAAGGCTGATAGAACTTGACGTCGCCGCCCAGCGGACCGCCTGTGAATTGGACCAGCGCTGTCAGGCTCTTGCCGTTCGTCGGCGTAAACGGATTGTCAACGGTGTTGTAGGTAATCGTCGGAATAATCTTGCTCCGAAGCAATCCGGTGTAATTGCCGAAGCCGGTGAACGTGTCGGTGAACTGAAAGGCACTGAAGAATGCCCGGTTCTGTTCAGAGGCGAATTCGGTCGACGAGTTGTCAAGCGAATAGGTTAGGCCAAATCGTGTGAAAGGCCGGATGGGATAACTGGCAAACACGCTGAACCCGGTGCTGCCTTGCCCGAACAACTCGTTTCCAAGTGGCACCGCTCCGAAGCCTCCGAAGAACGTGTCGCCTTCCCGAAAACTGAAGCGCCGGTGGAAGACCGTGAAGCCCGTGGTCAGGGGCCGGTCGCGGAAATAGGGCTCGGTGAAACTGAACACGTAGGCAGATTGACGGGTTCCACCTTGCAACGAGAAATCGAGCGTTTCCCCATAGCCCATGAAGTTGTTTGTCGAGTAGTTCAACCCTAGAAAGCTGCCACCCCAGCCGCTGACGCCGCCGGTGAAGCCAATCGAGTTCTTGCCTTTTTCCTTCACCTTTAGCGTGACATCGACCCAATAGGTCTCCGGCCCATCAGGACCTGGACTCGGCTTTGGATCGGGTTTCTGCTCGGCGTCTTCGTCCTTAAGCTGATCGAAGAAGCCCAACTGGTTCAGCCGGAGCAGGCTGATGTCCATCAGCCCAGTGCTGAAGTACTCGCCTTCGTTGACCATGACTTCGCGCCGGATGACCTTGTCACGAGTCGTCGTATTGCCAACGAAATCCAGGCGCCTCAGGCGGTAGCGGTGCCCTTCGTCAAAGTCGAAGACGACGTTAACCAGCTTGGCTTCGTCGTCGATGTCTTGCCGCGGAATAGGCGTGAAGTTGATGTAACCTTGACCGCCGTAGATTTTCTTAAGATTCTCAAATCCCTTGCGGATGAGCTCCCCGTTAAAGACTTCGCCCTGCTGCATCCCGAATACTCGCAACAGCAAATCGCTCTTGAACAGCGTGTTGCCCGTGAAGTTCACCTCGCCGACGCGGTACTGGTTACCTTCCTCAAGATCCACGTCGATGAACACTCGCTTGCCTTTCTTGGGCCTAAGCGGAATTGGGAAAAACGAGAGGCCTGAGACATCGCGGACGTCGATCTTGGGCTCCTTGATCAACAGCTTGATGTAACCCTCCGAGTGGTACTTGGCGCGAACCCCGAGCTCCAAGGAACCTTCCAGCTTGTTCCGATCGAAGGTGGCTTTACCAGTAAAGGTCGAGATCAAGTCGGTCTGCTTGATGTACTTCATCGACTTGCGCAGCTCGCGGTCTGAAAACACCGTGTTACCGTTGAATTCAATCTTCTTGACTTTGACCTTTGGACCCTCGTTGATGATGAAGGTAACCAACCGCGAGTTGGGAGGCACTTCGGTGAGTTCGTACTTGATCTCGGCATATTGACGGCCCTTTTCGGCGAGCAAGTCGGTCAGCACCGAAACAGCGCGCTGGATCTTGGCAGGATCCAACGGCGTTTCGATGCCCAAGCCGACTTTCTTTTCCTTGAACTTGTCGAGCACCTCGGTGTTCGTGGCCGACTTCAATCCCTTGTACTCGATATTACGAATCAGAGGTTTTTCCTTAACCGTGAAGATCACAATCTTCCCGGCTTTGCCGTCTTCGAAGCTGATCTTGAGGCCATCGAAGAAGTTGGTAGCCCAGACAGCCTTGAAATCGCGCCGCAGGACGTTGGGATCCAGAGGGGCGTTCTTCTGCGACACGATATGAAACTTCACCGTGTCTTGTGGGACTCGCCGGGTTCCGCGGATCTCGATGTTTTCGATGATTTCTTGGGTTTGAGCCTGTGCGGCAGGAAGAGGAGGCGGTAAGAACGCGAATACGGACAGGACACAACTCAAGGCAAGGGCGCGACCCTTCGTCAACATTCATTCCTCCAACAAATCGCTTCCCCCTGGGCGCAAGAGCGCACGCTTCCGTGAAAGACTGAAAGCAGTTCGATGCAGGAAATGGAAAACTATTTGTACAAGAGAGAGCTATTTGTATAAGAGAGAGGTTTCGATGATCGATTTCTTCAGATTGCGATAGTAAAGCCCCTTATCCACTTCGTAGATTTCGATTTCTGATTCAGGCTCGATGTCGCCCTGGATCAGCTCCTCGGATAAAGGATCCTCAACATATCGCTGCAGCGCCCGGCGCAACGGGCGGGCGCCGTAGGAGCGGTCTTGGCAGGTTTTTTCCAGGATCCAGCGTTTGGCATCGGGAGCAAGGGAGATCTTTACCTTCTTGGCCGCCATGGTCTCGTTGATTTGGCCCACCAGCAATTCGATAATCCGCCCCAAGTCTTCGTCGTTCAGCGAGTTAAACACAATGATCTCGTCGAGCCGGTTGATAAACTCCGGGTTGAACACCTTTCGAACTTCCGCCATCACCATCTCTTCCATCTTCTGCGCCGTGGCCTCTTCGCTGGCGCCATGGAAGCCCAGCTGGTGGCGCTTTTCCAGGAAACGCGCACCAATGTTAGAGGTCATGATGATGATGGTGTTCTTGAAATCGACCGTGGTGCCCAGGCCGTCCGTCAGTTGACCATCTTCAAAGACTTGGAGAAGGATGTTAAAGACGTCGTGGTGCGACTTCTCGATCTCATCGAGAAGAATCACCGAGTAAGGAGCCCTCTTCACTCGCTCCGTTAACTGCCCACCTTCCTCGTACCCCACATATCCGGGAGGCGAGCCGATGAACTTCGAAACAGAGTGCTTCTCCATGTATTCGGACATGTCGAAGCGGATGAGGGACTTCTCCGACCCGAACAGAAAATGGGCCAGCGACCGAGCCACCTCGGTCTTGCCAACCCCCGTTGGACCCAGAAAAAGGAACGACCCCACTGGACGGTTGGGATTCTTCAAGCCCGCACGTGATCGCCGGATGGCACGGGATAAGGCGTTAATCGCCTTGTCTTGGCTGATGATTCGTTTGTGCAGGTGGTCCTCAATGCGAAGAAGCTTGGCCATCTCCTCTTCTTTGATCGAGGTCACCGGAATCCCGGTCCACTTGGCTACAACATTCTCCACGTCTTCTTTGGTCACTACGCCGATAGTGGTATCGCTCAGATTGAACTTCTCCTTCACCGAGCGAAGGTTCTCCATCTGGATGCGCTCTTCGTTCCGGTAGATCTCCGCCTTGTCGAACTCATGGTTCGTGATCGCGGACTCCATGTGGGAGACGATGATCTTGATCTTCTTCTGGATCTCAGTCATCTCCTTCGGAAGGCTGTCCTGGAGCAGTTTGACACGGGCGCCAGCCTCGTCGATGAGATCGATAGCCTTGTCTGGAAGGAACCGGTCAGGGATGTAGCGATTCGCCTGATAGACTGCGGATTCAATCGCTTCCGGCTCGTAACGAACCATGTGGAACTTCTCGTAGCGATCTCGAACGCCATTGAGAATCTGAACCGACTCTCGCTCCGAGGGAGGAGGCACTTTCACGGCTTGAAAGCGCCGTTCTAGCGACCGGTCCCGCTCGATCGATTTTCGATACTCTCCCGGGGTGGTTGCCCCAATGCACTGGATTTCACCCCGGCTGAGAGCAGGTTTTAAGATGTTGGCAGCATCCAGTGACCCCTCCGCCGAACCTGCGCCGACCAGAGTGTGCAGCTCATCGATGAAGACGATCGCATTCTGGTTCTCGATCAGCTCTTTCATGATCGTCTTCAGGCGCTCTTCGAACTGTCCGCGATACTTCGTCCCAGCGACGATGAGCGACAGGTCGAGCGCCAGGATGCGCTTGTCAGCGAGGTAGCTGGGGACTTCTCCCTCGACAATGCGCTGAGCCAGTCCTTCGACAATCGCTGTCTTGCCCACTCCGGGCTCGCCAATCAGGACCAGGTTGTTCTTCGTTCGCCGACAGAGGATCTGGACACACCGCTCAAGTTCGTTCTCGCGTCCGACCAGCGGATCGAGACTGTTCTCAGCAGCCAGTTGTGTCAGGTCGCGGCTGAACTCGGCGAGCAGAGGAGTCTCTTTGGATCGAGTTGAAGAGGGCTTATCGGTCTGGGTCTTGCCAAGTTCTTCGCGAATCGCATTCAGCTTCAGGCCGCGCTCGTGCAGAATTTCCGCGGCCAGGCATTTGTCTTCGCGAAGAATGCCGAGCAGCAAATGCTCCGTTCCGATGTGACGATGACGCAGGCGTTCCGCTTCATCGGCCGAATAAGCCAAGATCCGTTTGCATTCCGCGCTGAGAGGCAGGTCAATCGAGGTCGAAACCTTTTCCCGAATAATCGTCCGGCCTTCGATCTCTTTCTTGATTGATTCGATTGAGGACTGGGAACGAAGAAACCGGTTTGTCAGGCCCTTATCTTCCCGCATGAGCCCCAAAAGCAGGTGCTCGGTCTCGATCGACGGGCTGCCATACTGGCTGGCTTCGTACCGGGCAAAAAAGATGACTCTTCTCGCCTTTTCCGTGTATCGCTCAAACATAGGGTTGGCTAATTTCGTGAAGTCGGCCGTTCTCTAAGCGCAATAACCTATTACATCTGCTCGCTATACTAGCATTGTGCGTCGCTAGGATGGAAGTAAGATTTTTTCCCCGCTGAATCCTTTCGAACAGCTGAAACACGACCTTTCCGGTTTCGTTATCGAGCGCTCCTGTGGGCTCGTCAGCCAGTACCAGAAGCGGGTTGTTGACGAGCGCTCGAGCGATAGCGACCCGCTGTTGTTCTCCACCCGAAAGCTCTCCGGGGCGATGGCCTAAACGATTTCTCAGCCCCACCAGTTCTAGCAACTCGACGCCCAACCGATTGTCGCCTGCATGACCGGAGATCCGCCTGGGCATCATCACGTTCTCCAACGCCGTGAACTCTGGCAGGAGATTATGAAACTGAAAGACGAAACCGACGGACCTGCGTCGAAACCCAGCCAAGTCTTCGGCGTTCAGCGCAAAAGGATCTTGGTCCCCAAATCGAAGCCTCCCGCCCGTTGGCCGGTCGATGGTGCCAAGGATGTGTAATAAAGTGCTCTTTCCTGACCCGGACTGTCCAACAATGGCAATGATCTCTCCTTTGTAGACTGTGAGGTCGATGCCTCGAAGAATGTGCAAAGGTTCCCCAACTCCTGGATACGTTTTGGTGAGCCCCTCGACCTCTATCACTACCTCACCGCTCGTCTGAACGGGTGCTTCTGGCGGCTCGCCAAGGTCTGAGTCGAGGTACCAGGGGTAGGCAACGTCTCCTGCGTCTAGAGCTTGGTTTGTGTCGGCGCAGGCTTTGCGAACCGTTTCCAGCGTTGCGCCGTGCTGCCGCAACAGCCGCTCTGCAGGCGTGTCATCTTCCCTCAACAGTCCCAGAAGAATGTGCTCTGTTCCGATACGACGTGATCGGAGTCGGTCAGCCTCATCCGCTGAGTAAGCCAGAACGCGCTTTGCGCCAGCACTCAGGGGCAAATCGATTGACTTGCCAATCGGATTCTGACGAGGAATCTCACGGACGATCTGCTCTCGGATCAGCTGCGGCGAAACGCCGGTGAGTTTCTCAAAGCGAGCTGGATCCTCTCGGATCAGGCCCACTAGCAGCTGCTCTGTCGTGATCTCAGAGGACCCAAAATCGCTGGCTTCATAGCGGGCAAAAAAGATCAAGCGCCGCGCTTTTTCGGTATAGCGCTCGAACATGCCTACTCGTACCTCAGCGCAACCACCGGGTCGAGCTGGGCCGCACTCTTGGAAGGATAAAGTGTCGCCAGGAAACTGATCGCGATTGCCGCCGCGGAAACGAGAACTATGTCCCAATCATTGCTCAGGAAAGGTACATAGGAAATGGAGTACACATCGCTTTCCAGGCGAATGAGGTGGTACTTGTCGCAGACCCAGCAAATGAAAGACCCCGCGATGGAACCGAACACAGAACCAAACGCACCAATGATGACGCCCTGCAAGATGAAAATCCTGCGAATCGTGGCCTGAGTTGCGCCCATGGACATCAGCACCGCGATGTCGCGATTCTTTTCCATCACCATCATGATAAGCGCGATGATGATGTTGAGTGCGGCGACGAGCACAATCAATCCGATCGTGATCACCATCACGATCCTCTCCAGCCGCAAGGCTTGGAAAATCGGTCGATATTGCTCCTGCCAATCCTTGGCCACATAGCCGTCGCCGACTACGGCCAGAATCCGCTGAGCCAGCGGTTTCACCGCATAGATGTCATCCACATGGCACTCGATGAGCGAGGCCAGCTTGCCGGTTCCGAACAGACGCTGCGCTGAACCAATCGAAGTGAATCCCCAAGACTGGTCGAAATCGGAAAGTCCCGAGGAGAAAATCGCCACCACTTTGAAGCTTTGCGGAACCGGCAACTCTCCCAGCGGCGAGAGTTCCCCTCCGTCTGTGAGGACTCTGACGAAATCACCAACAAAGGTACCGAGCTGCTTGGTCGTTTCCGTGCCAAGGGCAATACGGTGCGGAACCGGATCGCCGGCCGGAGAGGCCAAGTCCAGGCTGCTGCCTTGGAGAACATCGAAAAATCCTTCAGCCAAGAACGCGGAGTCGTCAACCGCCATGCCCTTCAACATGACAGGTTGCTGCCGGGACCCAGAGCTCAGGAGCACGGCTTGATAAAGGGCCGGCGTTGCGCTGCGGACACCCTGGACGGTCTTGATCTTGGCCGTGAGCTGCTCGTAGTTTGCAATGCCTTTCTTCACGTCCACCGGCTGAATGTTGATATGCGAGGTGCCGCGCAGCAGCTTGCTCTGCAGATCTTCACGAAGCCCGCGACTGATGGCGAGTGCAACGATCAGCGCCGTGACGCCAGCGGTGACGCCGAGAATCGAGATAATGGTGATTACGGAAATGGCGGCTTGCTTGCGCTTAGCTTTGAGGTAGCGGAGAGCGACAAACAGCTCGAACTTCATGAGGCATCTCTTTTTTCAGGCCGCATGTGCGGGAAGAGAATGACGTCACGAATGGATCGAGAGTTGGTGAACAGCATAGTCAGCCGATCGATCCCAATGCCTTCGCCAGCGGTCGGAGGCATACCATAGCGGAGAGCGCGCACATAGTCGTCGTCCATCGCATGCGCTTCGTCATCGCCTTTTTCGCGCTCGGCCATCTGCAACTCGAATCGCCTCTTCTGCTCTTCCGGATCGTTCAGCTCGCTATAGGCGTTGGCGATCTCCATGCCGCCCATGTAGACCTCGAACCGCTCAACCATCGAAGGATCGCAGGCCTTGGTCTTACTCAAGGGTGAGAGTTCGATGGGATAGTCGAAGATGGTCGTCGGTTGAATCAGCTGTCGTTCCGCCACTGCTTCGAACAGCATGCCAAGCAGCGCTCCTGGGACGACTTCTGGCGACAGAGGCACCGTCTCCAGAGATTTCAGGGAGGCATAGTCGTTCCAGCGCCTCGCCAATGCAGCCAGCCTCTCGGCATTATCGAGGTCTGAGAGCTGGGGAGAGGGAACACAATCGGCTGGCCAGAAACTCACGATGGCCTCCTTCAGCGAATAGCGGCGCCAGTTGGCGAGAGAAATCGTGTGCCCTTCAAATTCGAACTCGTCTTTCCCAAGGACGCTTTGGGCCAGCTCCCGAATCAGTTCTTCTGTCAAATCCATCAGATCGTGGTAGTCGCTGTAGGATTGGTAGAACTCCAGCATCGTGAACTCCGGATTGTGATGCGTGGAGATGCCCTCGTTGCGAAAGTTCCGGTTGATTTCGTACACCCGCTCCAGCTGGCCGACGATGAGGCGTTTGAGGTAGAGTTCGGGCGCGATCCGCAGGAAAAGGTCCATTCCCAAAGCGTTGTGGTGCGTTTTGAAGGGACGGGCCGTAGCGCCGCCCGCCAACGGCTGCATCATGGGTGTCTCGACTTCGATGTAGCCTCGTGCATCCAGAAAATCACGAATCCCTTTGACGATGCGGCTGCGGGTCACGAACACCTGACGGGACTCGCGATTCGAGATCAGGTCCAAATAGCGCTGCCGGTATCGGATTTCTACGTCCGACAATCCATGCCACTTCTCAGGCAGCGGCAAAAACGACTTGGCCAGAAAGTCGATCTTCCGGGCATGAACCGACAGCTCGTCGGTTTTTGTCCGAAAGAGATATCCGGCCACACCAATGAAGTCTCCGATGTCGAGCAACTGATAGAGCGCGAAGTTGGCCTCCCCTACTTCGTCGAGCCGAGTGTAGATCTGCAGACGGTGGCTGCCGCTGGAGATGTTCGAGAAGCCAGCTTTTCCCTGGCCGCGCATGGCCACCAAACGCCCACACACGCGAACTTCGATGCGTTCTGCCGCTAGCTGTTCTTTGGACCAGCTCTGATAGGAATTTAGGATTTGCTCGAGGGTATGGCTGAAATCGAAGCTGTGTGGATAAGCCGGGTAGCCTAGTTGCCGGATATCGTCGAGTTTTGCGTAGCGCTGCGTAATCAGGTCAGGTTTCTGGTTCGTATCCTGCAAGGACTCTGTCTCCCGAAAGAAATCAAGATTAATCGAACATCGAGGCCAGGGGCCGGGCGCTCACCAACCACCATGGATGCATATGGGATCTCACAGCGGTCCAAGCGAATGCAACTCCTGGGTCACTTCTCGGACGTTTCACCCTCTTTGCGAATGCTGTCGAGGATGCCGTTAATGAAGTGAATTGACTCGGAGGTGCTGAACTTGCGGGCGATTTCCAGCGCCTCGTTGATCACGACCGCAGGCGGTGTCTGAGTTTCGTAAAGCAGCTCGTACGTCGCGACGCGCAAGATATTGCGGTCGACAGCAGCCATGCGGGAAACGCGCCAGTGCTCGGCGTGCCGGGCCAGCAGCACGTCGATGGACTCCACCTTGTCCACCGTGCCTTCAACCAACCGGTCGGGAAACTGGCGAACGTCTTGTTCGGCCTCGTGATGCAGGGTCCAAAAGGTCTTGCATACGGCGTGAAACGATTCCCGCGAAAGATCCCATTGGAACAGCATCTGCAATGCGAGTTCTCGTCCCTTTCTTCTTCCACCCATCCGCCGATCCTTAGAGCTGCTTCAGCAGGCTGGCCATCTCCACCGCTGCCAAAGTCGCTTCGAATCCTTTGTTGCCCGACTTCATTCCCGCGCGGTCAATTGCCTGCTCCACAGAATCGGCCGTCAAGATGCCAAATGCAATCGGAACTCCTGATTCGAGTGACACCGAGCTGATCCCTTTTGTCACCTCACTGCTGAGGTAGTCAAAGTGAGGCGTCTCGCCGCGAATCAGGGTTCCCAGACAGATCACCGCATCGTACTTCTGAGTCTGGACAAGTTTCTTGGCAGCAAGGGGAATCTCAAAGGACCCTGGAACGCGGACCACGGTAACGTCGGCCTCCGCAGCGCCGGTTCTTTCCAACGCATCGAGCGCCCCACCTAGAAGCCGGCTCGTGACCAGATCGTTGAACCGGCTAGCCACGATCGCGAAACGCAGGCCGCTCGAATTGAGTTGTCCTTGAACTGTCCTGTGCGCCATGCTCGCTCCTCTCTTCTGCGGCATTGGAGACCCTGTCGGATCGCCGGTCTCAGACGGCCTAAGTTGCTGAAAAACCACGAACAGAGCCGAGGCCCGATGATAACAGGTTTTGCAAGTGAGTCTAGCACTAAAGTAGCCAGCGCGAGGCTCTCGTCCAAGCCACCGACGAGCCGTCCAACGTGTCCGCTTCTTGCGATGGCGCAACTGGCCGCGCGCGCTCGCCAGGGTGGGCAACTCCGGCGCGATCCTGTCCGGCGTCGGAATCCCTGGATACCTTGCTGGGTCTGTCTCTGCCTTGTTGCCTTCATGCTGGATTGCTTCGCCAGGTTGTCGCCTGCGCTGGCGATGCCTATAATGCAAAAAGCCTCACGTGAGGTGTCCCTGTTCGGGTGCAAACCGTGGACTTGCTCAGCTATCAGGAGCTTGTTGCTCTGACCAAAGACAAAGTGGACGAAGCGCTGAAGATCGTGCTGATTCTTGTTGGGAGCGGTCTGCTCATTCGCGCTGTCCGCGTTCTTGCCGATCGCTTGGTGAAGCTCGTTCAGGACGACGATCCCCTGACGACCAGCCAGCGCGAGCAGCGTGCGATTACCCTGGCTGGCATTTTCAAAGGCGTGTTCAGGATTGCGATCGTTATTGTCTCCGGACTGACGATTCTTGACATCCTCGGCATCAACACAACCCCGCTGATCGCAGGGGCCGGCGTTGCTGGTCTGGCGATCAGCTTTGGAGCCCAGAATCTGATTCGCGACTTCATCAGCGGCTTTTTCATTTTGATGGAGAACCAGTACAAGGTGGGCGGCGTCATCCGGGCGGCAGGCGTTTCAGGCCAAGTGGAGGATATGAACCTGCGGATCACCGTCCTGCGAGATCTGGAAGGAGTCGCGCACTTCGTTCCCAACGGTGAGATCAAAGTCGTCAGCAACCTGGCCAAGGAATGGTCGCGCGCTGTCGTGAATGTGGGTGTGGCATATCAGGAGGATCTTGACCGCGTTGTTTCCGTCTTGAACGAGGTGGGCCTGGGGCTTCAACGCGATCCGGTTTTCGGGCCCAGCCTTCTGGAGGCACCCCAGGTTTTGGGGGTCGAGAGTTTTGGGGACTCGCAGATCACGGTACGCGTCATGGCTAAAACCCGGCCGCTGAAACAGTGGGAGGCCGCCCGCGAACTACGGAAAAGAATCAAGGCAGCCTTCGATCGGGAAGGAATCGAGATTCCCTTTCCACAATGCGTCATCTATTCGCGGACCGGCACGGAAGAAAAGCTGCCGGGGAGCGACAAGTCGCAGCCGCCGGCAATACGCTTCGAAGCGGCTGTGGCTTCGTAGTAGCAAGAAGACTGAACCTTTACTCGTATTCGCGTGGCCTACTGGCGCTTCATTGGTTTCGTTTTCCTAGCCTATCTGAGTTTGGTCGCGCTGGTGTATCTGGCACAGCGTCAATTG